>JBFHDX010000047.1:0-27822 GCA_041584475.1 Alphaproteobacteria bacterium | reverse complement strand
GGCCGCGGCTCCGCCCATGTCCTTCTTCATCAGCTTCATCGCCGCCGCGGACTTCAGGTCGAGCCCGCCGCTGTCGAAGCAGACGCCCTTGCCGACGAGCGTCACCCTCGGGGCGCCGGCATCGCCCCAGACGAGATCGATAAGCCGCGGCGCGCGCGAGGCCGCCCGGCCGACCGCGTGGACCGCCGGAAACCCCCGGTCGAGCAAATCGTCGCCGACGACCACCTCGCAGCTCGCGCCGAACTCGGCGGCGAGCGCCTGGGCCGCTTCCGCCAGCTCCGCCGGGCCCATGTCGGAGGCCGGCGTGTTGATCAGGTCGCGCGTCAGCCAGGTGCCGCTCGCCGCCGCCTCGACATGGGCGCGATCGGCCTCGGCCGGCCACAGCAGCTCGCGCGCGCCGTTTTCAGCCGCCTTGTAGCGCGTGAAGGCATAGCTTCCGAGCGCCCAGCCGAGTGCCGCCCGCGTCGCGGCGGCCGCCGGCAGGCGGCCGTCGATGCGATAGCGACCCTGCGGCAGCGCCGCCGCGGCACCACCCCACGACCACAGGTCCGACTCGCCCTCGGTGCCGACGAGCGCGCGTGCGGGCGCGCCCTTCTTGCCGCCGGGCAGCAACAACACCGTTCCGGGCTTGCCGCGATAGCCGGAGCCGACGACCCAGCCGGCGGCGTCCCCCGGCAGCGCGTCGGCGATGCCGGCGAGCGTGTCGGCGGTCACGGGCGTCAGCGGAATCGCCGCGCCGTCCTTGCCGTCGACCAGACAGTTCAACTCCATTGCGAATCTCCTTGCACGCCGGACGGTTCGGCGCATGATCCCTGCAGCCGCTGCTTGTAGCGGCAGCGACGACATCAGGCAACGGGGACTGCAGCGCCATGTCGCGGATCGTTCTGGTAATCGGCAATCGCAACTACTCGTCGTGGTCGCTGCGCGGCTGGCTCGCGGCGCGCATGGCCGGGCTCGACTTCGACGAGGAAGTGATTCCCCTCGGCCTGCCCGAGACGGCGGCGCGCATCCGCGTCCATTCGCTGGCGGGGCTCGTGCCGGTGCTGCACCACGGCAACGTCACGGTCTGGGAGTCGCTGGCGATCGGCGAGTATGTCGCGGAGATCGCGCCGGCGGCGGGGCTGTGGCCGGACGAGGTCGAGGCACGCGCCACGGCGCGGGCGGTGAGCGCCGAGATGCATGCGGGCTTCTTCGCCCTGCGCGAGGCGCTGCCGATGAACATCCGTGCGGACCGGCCCGGCGTCGAGGTGGGCGCCGACGTGCGCCGCGACATCGACCGTGTCTGCGCGATCTGGCGCGACTGCCGCGACCGGTTCGGTGCCGGAGGCCCATTCCTGTTCGGGCGGTTTTCCATTGCCGACGCCATGTTCGCGCCGGTCGTCACGCGCTTCGCCACCTATCACGTTACCGTCGGCGAGATCGAGCGGGCCTATTGCGATGCGGTCCGCGAGTTGCCGGCAATGCGCGCGTGGACGGCGGCCGCCGCGGCGGAGCCGTGGACCATCGAGGCCGAGGAGGTCGGGCGTCCCTAGAGCATTATCCGATTGGTTCGCTCCAGCCCGCTCCCGCTTCCACGTAAGTGGATGATGTACTAGCAGCCCGGCAACGGCAGCTTCTTGATCTCGACCAGCTCGCCGCTAACCGTCATGGCGTCGAAATCGCTCGAGAAGCGGCTGATAACCCCGTTCGCGAGAATCTCGGTCGATTCCGTCGCGAGCGGATCGCCGCGGCGGTCGGGATCGGGGAACATCGTGCCCTGGACGCGCCACGATCGTCCGCGCAAGAGCGCGACGTCGCCCTTGGGCTCGTGTTTGAACGGGCGCGCCTCCGCGGGCGCTGCCCTGGTCGTGACCGTCAGTCCCATGCCGCTGTAGACCGTGCCCTCGGGCAGCGAGCGGCCGGCACGCAGCGCGTCCAGCGTCTGTTCGAGGGCCATCATCGGGAAACGCGTGCCGGCGGGCAGCGCCATTTCCTCATTTTCCGGGCGGACGAACCGCACCGCACCGCCGCGGCCCGGCGTCAGCGTGGCGCGGCCTTTGACATTCAGACGCAGGCTGCCATTGACCTTGAACCAGCCGGTGAATTCGAGCCGTTCGCCGTCGAGTCCTTCGTAATAGCGCTCCAGCGTGTGCAGTTGCAGCGCCTGCCCGTCCGACAGGCTGACGACGAAGATCAGCTCCTTGACGATCTCCCATTTCTCGCAGTCGCGGGCGGCGCGGATCGCCATCGCACCCTCCGCCTCGACCGCGAAGCCCTGGACCCGCAGCTGATCGAGGTCGATCCGGTACCGTGCCTCGTGCGGCACGATCTCCGCCGTCGCCTGCGTGCCGGCGCCGGCAAGCACGAGGAAAGCCAGGACGATCGACCGCTTCATGAGACGCTCCTTGAGGAATTGTCGCGGTTCCGGCGGGCGGCCGGCGCACACCGGTCATTCGCAGGCCGGCGGCTCCAGCGACTTGATCGAAATGATGTCGCCCTTGACCGAGAACGGCCCGTAATCCATCACCACCTGGCTGGTGACGCCGTTGGCGTGGAGCAGCGACGTCGTCGTGCGCAGGGGCTTGCCCTGCCCGCCCTCGAGCGGGACGTAGCGGATCTGAAATCGCCACGACCGCGCATTCACGAGTTCGGCCTCGCCTTCCGGCACCGGGGCGGACGTCACCGACGCCACCCGGATCGGGTCGTAGACGACGCGGAACGCGCCGCTGGCGCTGGTGCCATCGAATATGTGCTGCTCCCTGATCAGCGAGTTCGATTGCAGCGAGTCGAGCTGCTTCGACAGCGCCGTGAAGGGAAAGATGACGTCCGGCGGGACCTCGACGTCCGTGTCTTCCGGCCAGGCGTAGTCGATGGTGACGCCGAGCAGCCGCTTCTCCACCTTCTTGTCCCCGTCCGCGCCGGGCTTTCCGGCCGGCGGTTTCGCTGCCTCCGCCGCCTGTGCCTGCGCGACCTTCAGCCCCGACGATCCCGGCTTGCCTGCGCCGGCCTTGCCGTTCTCCGCCTTCTCCTCCTTTGGCGGCTCGACGGTGATCATCTGGCCCTCCTGCGGGCGCACCGCGTGACCGGCAATGATCCGCGCCGTGCCGCCGTTGAGCGTCGTGCGGGACCAGAACCAGAACTGCTCGCCGTTGATCGATTCGCGGATCTTCTCGGTGACGACGATCTGGGTGCGGCGGCCGTCGGTGAAGCGGATGCCGAATTCGAGATGCCGGTCGACGGCCCAGTGGAAGCAGTCGCGGGCAAAGCGGAGTTCCATCGTGCCCCCCGACCGCTCCGCCCAGCCCTCGATGCGCAGATCCTCGAGGGTCAGCCGATAGACGGCCTCGTGCGAGACCATCTCGGCCGCCGCCGCGCCGCCGAGCGGCACGGTCAGCAGGGCAACGGTGGTCGCCAGCCGGCTGGCAAGGGTCATCGCGATGGTCCGCCGTCCAGTCAGAACGATACCGGCACCCCCGGCAGGCGTATCCCGCCGCTGGAAATCGCGGCGAGTCCGGGATCGGCCGGTGCCCTTCGATTCAGCCACAATTTGGTTAAACCGCCGTAAAGACGGCGAAAATTGGCTGCGCCGGTGCGCCGCGAGGACGTTTGCACCGACCTCGTGCGGCCGCGAGCGCGCCCGCCAATGCTGGCACGGTTTCTGCATCGAGATGCGCGACCGGGTGGGGTTTTGGCTTTCTGCGAGGGGCGATTCGCAACATGAACAAACGGATCCTGCAAGTCGTGACCGAGCACGAGGCTGTCGGCAGGGGCCGCGTCCTCGTCGTCGATGACGATGCGTTCAACCGGGACCTTATGGACCGGCGCCTCACGCGCGAGGGGTTCGTCGCCGTCGCCGTTGCGGACGGCCAGGCGGCGCTCGATCTGCTCGACGTGCAGCCCTTCGACCTCGTCCTGCTCGACCTGATCATGCCCGGAATCGATGGCCGCGCGGTGCTGGAGGCGATTCGCGCGACGCGCAGCGCCGCGGAGCTCCCGGTGATCATGCTGACCTCGATGGACGACGGCGAGAGCATCGCCGAATGCTTCCGCGTCGGCGCCAACGACTACGTCACGAAGCCATTCAAGGTCGGCGCCCTGGTTGCGCGGCTCGATACGCACATCGCCCGCAACCGCGCCGAAACCGCCCTGAAGCAGGCGCACGAGGAACTCGAGCGTCGCGTCGAGCAGCGCACGCTCGCACTGCGCCAGGCGAATGCGGAGCTGATCGAGGCCCAGAACATCCTTGCCGAGGCGCTCGAAGCGATCGATGACGGTTTCGTGCTCTGGGATGCCAACGACCGGCTGGTCGCCTGCAACCAGCGCTACCGGCAGCTGTTCGGAGATGCCGCCGCGGAGGTCGTGCAGGGCGCGCGTTTCCGCGACCTCATGCGGCTTCAGGCGACAACCGGACTCATCGTCGATGCGCGCGGCCGCGTCGAACAGTGGCTCGCCGAGACGATCGACCGGCATGCCAATCCGGGCATTCCCTTCGAGGAGGCGCTCGCCGATGGCAAATGGGTCCGCATCACGGAATCGCGGTCCGCGAACGGCAGGGTCGTCGGGCTCTACACCGACATCACGGAAATCAAGCGGCGCGAGGCCGCGCTCAAGGAATTCGCCGAGACGAACCGCCAGCTGGCGGCGGCGGTGAACGCCACCTCGAGCGCGGTACTGATCACCGATCCACGGCAGCCGGACAACCCGATCGTATTCGCCAACCCCGCCTTCACGGCGATGACCGGCTGGCCGGTCGAAGAGGTCATCGGCCGCAACCGGAAGATCCTCGCCGGACCGCAGACCGACATGAACGAGCTCGTCAAGCTCGAGGTCGCGATCCGCCAGCGCCGTTCGGCGAAGGCGGAGCTCTGCCTGCACGCCCGCGACGGCCGCCCGTTTTGGGCCGAGGTCAGCGCAAGCCCGATTCGCGACAATGACGGTGTCGTCAGCAACTGGGTGATCATCCAGTCCGACATCACCGCGCGCAGGGAGACCGAGGAGGCACTGTTCCAGTCGCAGAAAATGGAGGTGATCGGTCAGCTCAGCGGCGGCATGGCCCACGATTTCAACAATCTGCTGACCATCGTCCTGGGCAATCTGGAGTTTGCGCTCGGCAACGAGGCGCTGCGCGACGAAGAGATCATCGGTCAGCTGAAGGTCGCGATGGACGCCGGACGCCGCGGCGCCGAACTCGCGAAACGGATGCTCGCCTTCGCCCGACGGCAGACGGTCACGCCGAAGATCACGGACCTCGGTCGCACCGTCGAGGGGCTGCGCGAACTGCTGCGCCGGTCGCTGGGCAGCGAGTACACGATCCAGACCGAGACCGAGGACGATGTTTGGCCGGTCCTCGTCGACCGCGGCCAGCTCGAGAACGCGATCCTCAACCTCGCCGTCAACGCCCGCGACGCCATGCCCGGCGGCGGTTCGCTGACGATCGACGTTGCCAACCGCCGGCTCGACTGCGCGACCGATGTCGGCGGACAGCCGATCCCGACCGGCGAATACGTCTGCGTTGGCGTCTCGGATACCGGTCACGGCATGGATCCGGAGGTCGCCCGCCAGGCCGTGCAGCCCTTCTTCACGACCAAGGAGCCCGGCAAGGGGACGGGCCTGGGGCTCAGCATGGTCTATGGATTCCTCAGCCAGTTCGGCGGATACCTGAGCCTCGAGAGCACGCCCGGGCGCGGCACGCGGATCGAGCTTTGGCTGCCGCGCAAGGAGGCGGAGCTCGACCGCGAGAGCACCGAGTCCGCGAGCGAACCGAGCGGCGGTCACGAGCGCGTCCTGCTGGTCGACGACGAACCCGACGTCCGCGCCGTCGCAGCGCTCCAGCTGAAGCGACTGGGCTACGAGGTCGTCGAGGCGGACGACGCCCACCAGGCGCTGGTGCTGCTCGACGATGGCGAGTCGTTCGACCTCTTGATCACGGACATCGCGCTTCCCGGCGGCATGAGCGGCATCGATCTGGCGGTGGCGGCGCGGACGCGAAAATCCGACGTGCCCGTGCTCTATGTGTCGGGCTACGCCGATGCCGGTCCGGAACCGGGCGTAAACGCCGACAAGTCCACGCAATTCCTCGCCAAGCCATACGACGGAGCCCTGCTCGCCGACGCGGTGCGTCGCGCACTGGGCGACGGCTGATCCATCCCGTGCCGGCGTTGCCCCGGGGCGGCGCTCAGTCGACCGGCCCGTTCGGCGTCAGCACGATCTTGCCGCTGCGTCCGAAGCGCCACGAGCGTTCGAGCGCCTCGCCGATCGCTTCCAGCCCATAGGTTGCCTCCACCGGTGAATGCAGTGTGCCATCGGCAAAGCGGGCGGCCAGCTCGCGATACATCCCGTGCAGATCCTGCGGCGACATGCGGCCGGCCTCCTTGACCAGCCAGAAACCCCGCACGGTGACATCGTGCAGCACGAGCTGGTGCGGCGTAACCCTGCACGGCTCGCCGCTCAGGAAACCGTACGTCACGACGACGCCACCGTCATCCAGGCAGTCTGCGAGACGCCGCGTCGCGTCCCCGCACACGGCATCGAGCGCCAGGCGCGCACCTGCGCCGCCGGTGGCCGCCCGCATGCGGTCGCCCAGATTGTCGCCGTCGAGCAGCACGACGTCGGCGCCGATTTCGGTAAGCGGCGCGACCGCTTCCTCGCGCCGGACGACGTTCGCCGTACGGATGCCAGCGGCGCCGGCAAGCCGCACCACGTGCTGGCCGACGGCGGAGTTCGCGGCATTCTGGACGACCCAGTCGCCCGGCTCGAGCGTGACGTAGTTGCGCAGCATCAGCATCGCGCTGGGCGGGTTCGCCTTGAGCTGCGCGAGCTGCAGCACGGGGGCGTCGTCCGGTACCTTGACCGCGCGTTCGGCCTTCAGTCGGACGCGTTGTGCCCAGTTGGCACGTTCCAGGCTCACAACCCGGTCGCCGATTTCCAGCGTCCCGACCGCGTCGCCCTTGGCGATCACGCGGCCGACGCCTTCGATGCCAAGCCGGGCGGGCAGTTCGGCCGGTCCTGGATATCGTCCCTCGACGATCAGCATGTCCGCCGGATTGATCGCCGACGCCTCGATCTCGACGATCACCTCGTCCGCGGCCGGTGGGCCGGGCTCGTCGACCTCGATGCACCGACACACCTCGTGTGGAACGCCGTACGCAGCGAACTCGATTGCCTTCATCGCGCGGATCTCCCTGTTGCGCCGGCCCATTGCCGCCCCGCTGCAGGGCGGTGAAGCCCGCGCAACCTACCGCCGCCGGCGAGGCCGGGCAAGAGCGCGGCCGCGTTGCCGGATCGTCTCGCCGGCATGGAAAGGGGGGTGCGGGAGGGCGCGCGGAACCACCGTGGGACCGCGGCTGACGCGGCGATGCCCGCGCGGCACGATTGATCAGGATCAATGATGGGCGTATCGTAACTGTCGGGTAATGCGGTCATTCACTGAGCGCCCGCGCGGCGGGAGTGGAGGCGACCGTGACGTACCGGCAATCCGACAAGCGGGACCCTCAGGCGCACCTCTTCGTCGGTGTGGATGTCGGCTCGACCACCGTCAAATGCGTGGTACTCGATCCCGCGACCCGGCAAATCCTCTGGAGCAGATACCGGCGTCACGAGACGCGGCAGGCCGATATGGCCGCCGAGATGCTTGCCGCCCTCGAAGCCGATTTCCCCGACGTGCCGACCGCGCGGATGCAAGCTTTCATAACGGGATCGGGTGCGGGGCCGATCGCCGGCCCCATCGGCGCCCGCTTCGTGCAGGAGGTCAACGCCGTCGCGATCGCCGTCGAGCGCAGTCACCCGGACGCCCGCAGCGTTGTCGAGCTCGGCGGACAGGATGCCAAGATCATCCTGTTCGTCGATGTTCCGGAGACCGGCAGCCGCCGCATCATCACCTCGATGAACGACAAGTGCGCGTCGGGCACCGGCGCGACCATCGACAAGTGCATGATCAAGGTCGGCATGCCCGAGACGGCACTCGCGAAGCTGTCCTTCGACCCAAGCCGGCTGCATCACGTGGCGGCGCGCTGCGGCGTCTTCGCGGAGACGGACATCGTCAACCTGCTCAAGGCCGGCGTGCCGTCCGACGAAGTCATGAACTCGCTGGCCGACGCCATCGTCATGCAGAACCTGTCGGTGCTGACGCGCGGCAACACGCTGCGGGAGAAGGTGGTGCTGCTGGGCGGGCCGAACACATTCCTGCCATTCCTGCGCGACTGCTGGCGGCTGCGCATCCGCGAGGTCTGGGAGGAGCGTGGCCATCCGATGCCCGATCAGCCGATCGAAGAGCTCGTCTTCGTGCCCGATAATTCGCTGTACTACGCGGCAACCGGCGCGGCGCTGTTCGGCCTGCAGGACGCGGCGAACGTGGGCGCGTACCGCGGCGTCTCCGAGTTGCGCGAGTTCATCGTCAGCGGGCGCAAGGCTAAGCTCCGTGCCCACGCCGGACCGCCGCTGGTTGGCGAAGGCGAGGATTTCGACGCATTCCGGGCGAAATACACGATTCCTCCCTTCGTGCCGCGACGGCCCGATGGGGACGGCCCGCTGCGCGGCTATGTCGGCTTCGACGGCGGCTCGACGAGCTCCAAGGCGGTGCTGCTCGACGAGCACGGCGCGGTGCTGACCAAGGCGTACCAGCTGTCGAGAGGCAACCCCGTGCAGGACGCGAAGGACATCCTGGCGCGGATCCGATCCTACGCCGCCGACCACGGTCGCGCCCTCGCGATCGACGGCTTCGGGGTCACGGGCTACGCGGCCGGCGTCCTCGATTCGGCCCTGTGCGCGGATGCCAACATCGTCGAGACGGTGGCGCACATGCTGAGCGCCAAGCGCTATTGCGGCGGCGACATCGACGTGATCTGCGACATCGGCGGCCAGGACATCAAGGTGCTGTTCATGCAGAACGGCACGATCAAGACGTTTCGACTGTCGAACCAGTGCTCCGCCGGAAACGGCATGCTGCTGCAGTCGATGGCGGGGCAATTCGGCATCGATATCCGCGACTACGCGGAAACCGCATTCCGCGCCGAGATGGCGCCGAATTTCAGCTACGGCTGTGCCATCTTCCTCGATGCCGATCGGGTCAATTTCCAGAAGGAAGGCTACAATCGCGAAGAGCTGTTCGCCGGCCTCGCGCGCGTCCTGCCAAAGAATATCTGGCAATATGTCGTGCAGATCCCGCGACTCTCCGAGCTCGGTCGAAAATTCGTCCTGCAGGGCGGAACCCAGCACAACCTCGCCGCCGTGAAGGCGCAGGTCGACTACATCGCGAAACGGGTGCCGGGCTGCGAGATCGTCGTCCACCCGCATTGCGGCGAAGCCGGGGCCATCGGCGCCGCCCTCGAGGCGATGACGGCGGTCCGCCAGCGTGGCCGGTCGATCTTCATCGGCCTCGACGCGGCAATCGGGCTCGAATACAGCACGCGCACCGACGAGTCGACCCGGTGCACGTTCTGCGCCAACCACTGCCCGCGCACCTTCATCGACACGCGCAGCCCCGACGGCCGCACCGCGCGCTACATCGCCGGCTTCTCGTGCGAGAAGGGCACGGTTGAGTCAAAGGAGGCGGTGCAGGCGCTGAACCGCGAGCGCAAGCAGCTGAAGGAGCAATATCCGAACCTCGTCGACTACGAGGCCGAGCTCGTCTACCGCCATTTCTACGATCACCGGCCGGCTCCGGATGCCGGCATGACGATCGCCCACGTGGAGACCGTCAGCCGCTGGTTCGGCTGGGGCAAGCCCCGGCAGCGCAAGGTGTGCCGGCCGATCCGGCGCTCGCCGCAGGCGGCGGCGGAGCGGCGCCGCGAGCTTCGCGTCGGCCTGCCCCGGGTCCTCAACCATTACGTTCTCGCGCCCTTCTTCCGGACCTATCTCGAATCGCTGGGCTTGCCCCCGCGCCACGTCGTGTTCTCCGACGAGACGTCGGACGAGCTGTGGAACGAGGGCGGCAAGTACGGCGCGATCGATCCCTGCTTTCCGTCGAAAGTGGCGCTGGCGCACCTCCACGATCTCGTCGTTCGCAAGAACCGGCGGCGCAGGATCGACTACATCTGGTTCCCGAGCATTACCGACGTTCCGTCGTTCATCTCGAACACCATGGCCAATTCGAGCTGTCCGATCGTCGCCGGCACGCCGCAGGTCGTGCAGGCGGCATTTCTCAAGGAGCGGGATTATTTCGCGGAGGCCGGCACCGAATTCGTCAGCGGGCCGCTGAATTTTGAGCTGCCGCACCTTCTGCGCCGACAGCTCTTCGAGACCTGGGGGCCGCGGCTCGACATCACCGAGGACGAGAGCGACTGGGCGTGCGAGCAGGCGCGGGCGGCGCTCGGCGTCTGCGACGACGAACTGCAGCGGCGCGGGCTCGACCTGCTGATGGCCGCCGAGCGGAACGGCAACGTCGTCCTGCTGCTGCTCGCCCGGCCCTACCACAACGATCCGGGGCTCAATCACAAGATATTCGACGAGTTCCAGGCGCTCGGTTATCCGGTCCTGTCGATCCGCTCGATTCCCAAGGATCCCGGATGGCTGCAGCGGTTCTTTGCGGACGATCTGCGGTCCGGGCGCATTGCCGACGTCTTCGACGTCCGCGACGTCTGGCCGGAGAATTTCTCCGTCAGCAGCGTCCAGAAGGTGTGGGCCGCAAAATTCGCGGCGCGCCACCCGAATATCGGCGTCATCGACCTGTCGAGCTTCAAGTGTGGACATGACGCGCCGACCTACGGGCTGGTCGACAGCATCATTTCCGCCAGCCGCACGCCCTATCTCGCGTTGCACGACCTCGATGCGAACAAGCCGGGCGGGTCGATCCAGATTCGCGTCAAGACCTTTGCCTACACGCTGAGCCTCTATCGCGAGGAACTGGCGGCCAGGCTGGCCCGCCGCGGTGAGCTCGAGCGACGGATCGCCGCCAAGCGGGCGGCGCTGATCGCCGAATACCGCGCCAAGCTGGAGAAGCAGATCAACGACGTCTCCGATGGCGCGTTCGAGGGTCTGGCGGCAGCCTTCGATGCCTATGTCCACGGCGATTCGGTCGACGGCGACGAGGCCGGGGAGGAGCGCAATGTCGCGTGAGCAGACCTCGCAGCGCCGTGCGGCACAATCGCCGGACGAGGGATCGGCAGCGTGCCGTACGACGTCGGCCGCGACCGACGCTCGTGCCGAGACCTCTCCGGCCGCCGTCCCGGCCCAAATCGAGGCCGAGCTTCGTGCCTTCGAGGCGGCCGAGGCAAGGCGTCTCGGCCTGGTCGAGGAGGTGGCTCACTGGCACGACGACAACCCGCGGCAGTTCACGGCCGAGGAGAGGGGCAGGACGACGCTCCTGTTCGGCGGTCTGACCGCGGCCCACGACGCCCTTGTCGAGTGCGGTCTGCGCGCGCTCGGCTACAGCGCCCGGGCGCTTCCCTGCCCCGACCAGGACTCACTGCAATGCGGCAAGGAGTTCGGTAACCGCGGACAGTGCAATCCGACCTACTATACGGTCGGCAACCTCCTGCAATACCTCATGAATCTGCGAGATCGCCACGGCCTGACGCCCGACGAGATCGTGCGCAGCCACGCCTTCGTCACGTTCGGCAGCTGCGGGCCTTGCCGATACGGAGCCTACGTAACCGAATATCGCAAGGCGCTGCGCGATGCCGGATTTGCGGGGTTTCGCATACTGACGCTGAGCCAGCAGGGGCCGAAGGACGGCATCGACCCGTCGGCGACGGGGCTACAGGTCGGATCGGCGTTCTACCTGGTTCTCCTGCGCTGCCTGCTCGCCGGCGACATCATCAATGTCCTCGGCTACCGGACGCGGCCCTACGAAATCGAAAACGGCGCCACCGACGCGGCGGTCCGTGCGTCCGTCGAGGTGGTGCGCGACGCCCTCCGCAGGCGGCGCTCGGTGCTGCGCGCCCTGCGCCGCGTGCGGCGGATCTTCGCGGGGGTGGCGGTCGACCGGCTGCAGCCCAAGCCGAAAGTCACCATCATCGGCGAATTCTGGGCGATGATCACCGAAGGCGAGGGCAACTACCGGCTGCAGCGTTTTCTCGAGGCGGAAGGCGCGGAATGCGACATCCAGATCATCACCGTCTGGGCGCTCTACAATCTTTGGTTGGTCAGCCACGACATCCGCGAGAGCACGATGCTGCGACGTCGCAAGGGCGAGGTCGACCGCTACGAGGGTCTGGCGCCGCGGCTCGGGCTGGTCTACGCAGCGTTCTGGCGCGCCGTCCTGAAGCTGGTCTTCGGAGTTTGGGCGCGCACCGCGGGCCTCAAGGGCTACCGGCTGACCGATATGGACGAGCTGAACCGGCTGGCGCGCGACTACTACCCGAACCAGATCCGCGGCGGCGAGGGCCACATGGAGGTCGGCAAGGTCATCCATAGCGCGTTGCATCGCAAGGCCCACATGGTCGTCAGCGTGAAGCCCTTCGGCTGTATGCCGTCGTCCGGCGTGTCCGACGGCGTCCAGGCGCTGGTCACGGCGCGTTTTCCCGACATCGAGTTCCTGCCGATCGAAACCACCGGGGACAGCGCGGTCAACGCATACAGCCGGGTGCAGATGGCGCTGTTCCGGGCGCGCGCCAGGGCGCAGGCGGAATTCGAGGAGGCGATGCGGGAGACCGGACTCTCGCGCGATGTATTGCTGCGACGGCGGTCGTGCGGCAGCGCCCTCGACTATCCGCGCCACCGGGTCGTGGGCACCGCGGCGAACGCCGTCTACGACCTGCGCTGAGGGTTGGCGGCGCGGATCGCCCGCCAGATTCGCTCGGGCGTCGCGGGCATCTCGATCCCGGTCACGCCGAGTGGCGCGAGGGCGTCGAGCACCGCGTTCATTACTGTCGGAATCGCCGCGCTCGTGCCCGCCTCGCCGCATCCCTTGACGCCGAGCGGGTTCGTTATTGCGGGCACACCATGATGGCGGAAGCGGAACGAGGGCACGTCGGCGGCGCGCGGCATCGCGTAATCCAAGAACGAGCCCGTCAACAGCTGACCGTCCTGGTCGTAGACCGTCCCCTCCATCAGCACTTGGCCGATCCCCTGCACGACGCCGCCGTGAACCTGGCCCTCGACCAGCAGCGGATTGACCAGCACGCCGAAATCGTCGACGACGCTGTAGCGGTCGATGCGGGTCGCGCCCGTCGCCGGATCGATCTCGAGCTCGCAGATGTGGCAGCCGTTCGGGAAGGTGGACGGCGGCGTCTCCGTGACGAGCTCGCTGTCCAGACTCGCCGGCAGCCCGTCGGGAACCGGTGATGTCGTCGCAATTCGAGCCGCCAGTTCGCGCAGCTCGATGGCACGGTCGGTTCCGGCGACGCGGAACTCGCCGGCGGCGAACTCGATGTCGGCGACCGCCGCTTCCAGAACGTGGCCGGCCCACAGCCGGCCCTTCGCGATCGCCTCGTCAGCCGCCTGCACGATTGCGTTGCCGCTGGCCATGATCGATTTCGACCCGCCCGTGCCACCGCCGAAGCGAACTTCGTCGCTGTCGTCCTGCATGAGCGCGATGTCGTCGCGGCCGAGCCCGAGCCGGTCGGCCAGCACCTGCGCGAAGGCCGTGGCGTGGCCCTGGCCCTGGTCGTGCGTTCCGGTGACGATTTCGACGCGGCCATCGGCGCCGAATCGCACGCCGCCGAGTTCCTTGCCCGCCGGCGCGGTGACCTCGAGATAGCTGGTCAGTGCGCGGCCGCGCAACAGCCCGCGCGCCTCGCTCGCCGCGCGGCGCCCATCGTAGCCGTCCCAGTCGGCGCTAGCCAGCGCCGCATCGAGCACGGCCGGAAAATCGCCGCTGTCGTATTCGAGCCCGGACGCGGCCCTGAACGGAATCGCTTTGGGCGGGATCAGGTTGCGCCGCCGCAGCTCGACGGGGTCAATGCCGGTCTCGCGCGCCGCCGCGTCGACCAGCCGCTCCATGATGTAGTTGCCTTCCGGCCGGCCGGCGCCGCGATAGGGGCCGATCGGCACCGAGTTCGTGAACACGCAGCGGCTGTGCACCGCGAGCAGCGGCGTCGCGTAGAGGCTGGGCGTGTTCTTCTGGATGTTGACCGCCGGCATGACCGGCCCGAAGCCGGTCGCGTAGGCCCCGAGATTGCCTAGCATCGTCACGCGCACGGCGAGGAACCTGCCTTCCGCGTTGAGCGCCAGCTCGGCCTCGGCCAGCATGTCGCGCCCCTGACAGTCGGAGAGGAATGCGCCGCTGCGGTCGTCGACCCACTTCACCGGACGACCGAGGTCGCGGGCGGCGTGCAGCACGAGGACGTTCTCGGGATGCTGCTGCGCCTTCATGCCGAACGAGCCGCCGACGTCGGGGGAGAGCACGCGCAGCTTCTCCGGGTCGATCTTGAGGATCGCCTTGGCCAGCGTCTGCCGCATGCCGTGAACGCCCTGCGAGCAGACCCGCAGCGTGAAGCGTTCGCGCTCCGCATCGTATTCGGCGATGGCGCCGCGGGTCTCGATCGGCGCGACGGCAACGCGGCTGATCGGCAGTCGCAGCCGGGTCGCGTGCGCCGCGTCGGCGAAGGCCGCGTCGACCGCCTCGAAATCGCCGTAACGCCAGTCGAGGCAAAGATTACCGACATCGTCGTGGATGCGCGGCGCGTCGCCGGCGAGCGCATGCTCCGGGTCGGTCACCGCCGGCAGCGACTCGATCTCGAAGTCGATCGCTTCCACCGCTTGCTGCGCCGCGTCGAGCGTCTCGGCGACGACGAAGGCGAGCGGCTCGCCGATATGCTTGACCTTGTCGCCGGCCAGGGCGTGGCGCTCGGGGATCGCCGGCGGGCTGCCGTCGTGGTTGCGGATCGGCGCGGAGAACGGGAACGGCCCGTATCCCGCGGCCCGCAGGTCCGCCGCCGTGTAGACCGCCAGCACGCCCGGAACCGCCTCTGCCGCCGCCGTGTCGAGCCGGCGGATGCTGCCGTGCGCGACCGGCGAACGCAAGACGACCGCGCGGGCCTCGCCGGGTAGCGTGATGTCGTCGATGAAGCGCCCGCGACCGGTCAGAAGCCGCGGATCCTCGCTGCGGCTGACCGGCTGGCCGACGGCGAATTTCAGCGGCGCCGCGGGCGGCGTGGCGGAATCGTCCATGCTGTCGCTTCCCGTGATTGTGCCGAGCGGACACCCTTGATAGCAAAGCCGGCGCCGCGGGTCAGGGCTTTCGTGAGCGGCGCGGGTCGCGCGGCCGCACCCGTCGGATCAGCCGAGGATAGCCGGCAGGTTGAGCTTGTGCTCGCGCGCGCAGTCGAGCGCGATCTCGTAGCCGGCGTCGGCGTGTCGCATCACACCGCTCGCCGGATCGTTCCAGAGCACGCGCTCGATCCGGCGCGCCGCCTCCGGTGTGCCGTCGCAGCAGATCACCATGCCGGCGTGCTGGCTGAATCCCATGCCGACGCCGCCGCCATGGTGAAGGCTGACCCAGGTGGCGCCGGACGCGCAGTTGAGCAACGCGTTCAGCAGCGGCCAGTCGGATACGGCGTCCGAACCGTCCTGCATCGTCTCGGTCTCACGATTCGGCGAGGCGACCGAGCCCGAGTCGAGATGATCGCGGCCGATCACCACGGGCGCCTTCAGCTCGCCCTTCGCCACCATCTCGTTGAAGGCGAGTCCGAGGCGGTGGCGGTCGCCCAGCCCGACCCAGCAGATCCGCGCCGGGAGGCCCTGGAAGGCGATACGCTCGCGCGCCATGTCGAGCCAGTTGTGCAGGTGACGGTCGTCGGGCATCAGTTCCTTGACCTTCGCATCGGTGCGGTGGATGTCCTCGGGATCGCCCGACAGCGCGGCCCAGCGGAACGGGCCAATGCCGCGGCAGAACAGCGGCCGGATGTAAGCGGGCACGAAGCCGGGAAAGGCAAACGCGTCCTGCACGCCCTCCTCGAACGCCATCTGGCGGATGTTGTTGCCGTAGTCGACGGTCGGCACGCCGGCGTTCCAGAATTCGAGCATCGCCTCGACATGGATCTTCATCGAGGCCCGCGCCGCCTTCTCGACCGCCTTGGGATCGCCGGCCCGCTTCTCGTCCCACTCGGCGAGCGTCCAGCCGAGCGGCAGGTAGCCGTTGACCGGGTCGTGCGCCGAGGTCTGGTCGGTGACGAGGTCCGGCCGGATACCGCGCCGCGCGATCTCCGGCACGATGTCGGCGGCGTTGCCGAGAAGGCCGACGGACACGGCGCGGCCCTCGCGCCGCGCGCGCTCGATCGCCTCCAGCGCCTCGTCTAGCGTCGCCGCCTGCGCGTCCAGATAGCGCGTGCGCAGGCGGAAGGCGATGCGCTCCGGGTTGCATTCGACGGCGAGGCAGGAGGCGCCGGCCATGGTCGCCGCAAGGGGCTGCGCGCCCCCCATGCCGCCGAGGCCCGCGGTCAGGATCCAGCGGCCCGCGAGGTCGCCCCCGTAGTGCTGCCGGCCGGCTTCGGCGAAGGTCTCGTACGTGCCCTGGACGATCCCCTGCGAGCCGATATAGATCCACGAGCCGGCGGTCATCTGGCCGTACATCATCAGGCCTTTGCGATCGAGCTCGTTGAAATGGTCCCAGGTGGCCCAGCGCGGCACCAGGTTCGAGTTGGCGATCAGCACGCGCGGCGCGTCGGCATGGGTGCGGAAGACGCCGACCGGTTTGCCCGACTGCACGAGCAGCGTCTCGTCCTCGTCCAGCGTCTTCAGCGTGTCCGCGATGAGGTCGAAGTCCCGCCACGTCCGCGCGGCGCGGCCTATGCCGCCATAGACCACCAGCTCGTGCGGTTTCTCGGCGACTTCCGCGTCGAGATTGTTCATCAGCATGCGGTAGGGCGCCTCGGTGGTCCATCGCCGGCAGGTCAGCTCGGGGCCGCGCGGCGCGCGAACGTCACGGTTGCTCATGCGTGGATCGGACATCGGTTGCACTCCGTTGGTCTTGCAGCCTGCCGTCGAGCGCCAGCCGCTCGAGGCGCTGCAGCAGGGTCTGCAGATAGGGCCGCACGGCGGCCGCACGCTCCTCGCGATAGGTCCAGGGCGCCGCCTCGTCCATGTAGGCGCGCTGGGCGAGTTCCATCTGGATGGCGTGCACGCCGCGCGCGGGCCGGCCGTAACGGCGCGTCGTCCAGCCGCCCTTGAAGCGGCCGTTCAGGATGTGGTCGTACGCATCGGCCGCGGCGCAGTTCTGCACCGCTTCCTGCTCGATTTCCGCGGCACAGCTTTGCCCGCCGGCCGTGCCGATGTTGAACACCGGCAGCGTGCCCTCGAACAGGAACGGGATTCGCGAGCGGATCGAGTGGCAGTCGTAGAGCACGGCGACGCCGTGTGCCGCACGGACGCGTTCGATCTGTTCGCCGAGCGCCTGATGGTACGGCGCGTGAAAGTCCCGGCGGCGGGCGGCGATCTCGTCCGACCCGGGCGCGGCGCCGTCGCGCCAGATCGCCCGGCCGTCGAAATCGGTGACGGGACACAGCGACGTCGTGTTTCGTCCGGGATAGAGGCTGACGTCCTCCGGATCGCGGTTGGCATCGATGACGTAGCGATGGAACGTCGCCCGCACCGTCGTGGCGCGCGGCAGCAGGCCGTCATAGAGCCGGGCGATATGCCAGTCGGTATCGGTCAGCTCGCGACCGCGCGCATTGAGGCGCCGTTCGATTTCTACCGGAATACCGGTCCCGCCGTGCGGCATGGCGAGCACGACCGGCCCGGTGCCTTCGACGATCTCGACGTTCACCGCTCCGCCTCCAGCTGCGGGAAATGCTCGCGGCCGGCCGTCTCGACCACGGCGCCGGTGCGGATCAGCACGGAAGCCGCGTCGAGCTCGGGGGCAAGATACCGGTCCGGGCCGAGCGCCGGCACCTCGTCGCGCAGCGTCCCGACCACGCGCCCTAGCGTCGGGCTGGTGCGCAGCGGCGCGCGCAGCTCGACGCCCTGTGCCGCGGTCAACAGCTCGATACCGATGATGTGTGAGAGGTTGTCGGTCATCTCGATGAGCCGCCGCGCCGCATGTGTCGCCATCGACACATGGTCCTCCTGGTTGGCGCTGGTCGGCGTCGAGTCGATCGAGCACGGCGCCGCGCGCTGCTTGTTTTCCGCCATCAGCGCGGCTGCCGTGACTTCGGCGATCATGAATCCCGAATTCAGACCGGGCTCGGCGGTAAGGAACGGGGGCAGCCCGAAGCTGAGGGAGGGATCGACGATCAGGGCGATGCGCCGCTGGGCGATGGCGCCGATCTCGGCTATCGCGAGCGCGATCTGGTCCGCCGCGAAGGCGACCGGCTCGGCGTGGAAATTGCCGCCCGAGAGGATGGCGCCGTCGGCGGCGAACACGAGCGGATTGTCGGTGACCGCGTTGGCCTCGGTGCGAAGGGTCGCGCCGGCCTGGCGCAGCAGGTCGATGCAGGCGCCCATGACCTGCGGCTGGCAGCGGATGCAGTAGGGATCCTGGACGCGCTCGTCGTCGACGCGGTGGCTCTCGCGGATTTCCGACTCCTCTAGCAGATCGCGCAGCGTTCGGGCGGCGTCGAGCTGTCCGCGATGGCCGCGCACCGCATGGATCTCCTCGCGGAACGGCGCGGCCGAGCCCATCGCTGCATCCGTCGACAGCGCGCCGCTGGCCAGCGCGCCTTCGACGCAACGCCAGGCCTCGAACAGGCCGGCCAGCGCCAGCGCCGTCGACAGCTGCGTGCCGTTGATCAAGGCCAGCCCCTCCTTCGGCCCCAGGACGAGGGGTGCGAGCCCCGCCTTCGCCAGGGCCCCGGCACCCGACATGCGGGTGCCGTCGAACCATGCCTCACCCTCACCGATCATCACCGCGGTCATGTGCGCAAGCGGCGCGAGATCGCCCGACGCGCCGACCGAACCCTGCGCTGGTACGACCGGGATCACGCCGCGCTCGAGCATGGCCTCGAGCAGCGCGATGACGTCCCACCGCACACCGGAGGCGCCGCGTCCCAGCGACAGCAGTTTCAGCGCCATCATCAGGCGCACGATGCGCTCGGACAACGCCGGGCCGACGCCGCAGCAGTGCGAGAGGATCAGGTTGCGCTGCAGGATTGCCGTATCCGCCGCCGCGATGCGCGTGTTCGCCAGCTTGCCGAAGCCGGTGTTGACGCCATAGACGGCGGTCCTGCCGCCAGCCGCCTGTGCGATCACCGCCGCCGCCGCGTCGACCGTGGGCCGTGCCTTGGGCGTGACGCGGACCGGCGGCGATTCGCGGTACAGGCGCTCGAGACTGGCGAGGTCCGCGCTTCCGGGCACCAGTGTCAGCATGTCGCGACGCCGCGGAATATGCGCCGGTGCAGCGGGTTGAAGCCGAGCCGGTAGGCGAGCTCTTCCGGTTCGGCGACGTCCCAGACGGCGAGGTCGGCCCGCCGGCCGGCCTCGATGGTGCCGATCTCGTCGGCGAGCCCGAGCGCCCGCGCTGCTTCGCGGGTGACGCCGGCGAGCGCTTCCTTCGGCGTCAGGCGGAACAGGGTGCAGGCCATGTTCAGGACCAGCAGGATCGACGTCAGCGGCGACGAGCCGGGATTGCAGTCGCTGGCCAGCGCCATCGCGACGCCGGCGCGGCGCAGATCATCGACCGGTGGCAGCCGCGTCTCGCGCAGCGTGTAGAACGCGCCGGGCAGGAGCACGGCGACGGTGCCGGCGTCGGCCATCGCAGCGATGCCGGCGCCGTCGAGATACTCCAGATGGTCGGCCGACAGCGCCCCGTACGACGCCGCCAGTGCCGCGCCGCCGAGGTTGGACAGCTGCTCGGCGTGCAGCTTGACCGGCAGGCCGAGCGCCTGCGCACGGTCGAAGACGCGGGCGATCTGGTCCGGCGAGAAGGCGATCGTCTCGCAGAAACCGTCGACCGCATCGGCGAGGCCGGCGTCGTGAATGGCCGGCAGCATTTCGTCACAGACCAGCTCGATATAGGCATCGGCGTTGCCCTCGAACTCCGGCGGCACCGCGTGCGCTCCGAGAAACGTCGTGCAGACCTGCACGGGGCGCGCCCGGCCCAGCTGCCGGGCGACGCGCAGCATCTTCGCCTCGGCAGCGGTCTCAAGTCCGTAGCCGGACTTTATCTCGACCGTGCCGACACCCTCGGCGATGAGGTGATCGAGCCGTCTCATCGCGTCGGCGACGAGCTCGTCCTCCGACGCCGACCGCGTCGCGGCCACCGTCGAGACGATGCCGCCGCCGGCACGCGCGATCGCCTCGTACGACGCCCCCTCCAGCCGCATTGCGAATTCGCGGGCCCGATGGCCGCCGTGGACCAGATGCGTATGGCAGTCGATCAGGGCCGGCGTGACCAGCCGGCCGTCGAGCGATTCGGCGGACCACGACGCACAGCGGGCGGGCAATTCGGTTGCCGGCCCGACCCAGTCGATGTGTTCGCCAGCGATCGCAATCGCACCATCCTCGATCAGACCGAAGGGGCCGCCCGCGCCCATCGTTGCGATGCGTGCGTTGCGCAGGATGTGGTTCGATTGCGACATGCCGGCAGCGTTCCCGGATCAACACGGTCCTTGATTGGGCGCGGCCTATTTTGTATAAACAAATAACCTTATTGTCCAATCAAAAAGGCCGCCATGACGACGCTTTTCGCCCCGCGTGCGCTTCTCCCCGACCGCTGGGCCGAAGACGTGCGCGTGACGTTCGACCAGACCGGCCGAATCGTCTCCGTCGAGCCGAACGCGCCGGTACGTGCCGGCGACGAGACGCTCGAAGACCGGGTTCTGGTGCCGGCACTCGCGAATGTGCACAGCCACGCGTTCCAACGCGCGATGGCGGGTCTGGCCGAGGTACGGGCGCGGGGGCGGGAGAGTTTCTGGAGCTGGCGGGATTTGATGTACCGATTCGTCGAGCGACTCGATCCCGATCACATCGAGGCCGTCACGGCGCTGGTACAGGTCGAGATGCTCGAAGCCGGCTACGCCTCGGTGGGCGAATTCCATTACCTGCATCACCAGCGCGACGGCACGCCTTACGCCGATGTCGCCGAGACCGCGCGGCGGATTTGCGCGGCGGCCGAAGAGACGGGAATCGGCCTGACGCTGTTGCCCGTCTTCTATGCGCACGGCGGACCGAACGCCCAACCACTGGCCGACGGACAGCTGCGCTTCGGCTGCGACATCGAGCGATATACGCGGCTGCTCGACGCGGCGGAGGTCGCGATCGCCGGTCTTTCGGACGACGCCCGGCTCGGTGTCGCACCGCATTCGCTGCGCGCGGTGACGCCGCAGCTGCTCCGCGAGGCCGTCTCGTTGCGGACCGGCGCGCCGATCCACATCCATATCGCCGAGCAGACGCGCGAAGTTGACGAGATCGAGGCCTGGCTCGGGGCGCGGCCCGTGACGTGGCTTCTCGACAACGTTCCGGTCGACGCCCGCTGGTGCCTCGTGCACGCGACCCACGCGTCCCCTGCCGAGATCGAGGCGGTCGCGCGCACGGGCGCGGTGGCAGGCCTCTGTCCCATGACCGAGGCCAATCTCGGCGACGGCATCTTCGATGCGGCCCGGTTTCTCGCCGCCGGCGGCGAATTCGGCATCGGCTCCGATTCCAACGTGCGCGTCGCGCTGGCGGAGGAGCTGCGGCTGCTCGAGTACGGACAGCGGCTGCGTGACCGGGAACGCTGCGTGCTCGCCGGCGCCGCGGGCTCTACCGGCGCCCGGCTGTTCAGGGTCGCCGCCGCCGGCGGGGCCCGCGCGCTGGGCCGCGACAGCGGCGAGATCCGGCCAGGATTCTGGGCCGATCTGGCGGCGCTGGACGCCGGCTCGCTGGCGCTGTTCGGACGGCACGGGGACGCGCTGCTCGACGGCTGGCTGTTCAGCGGCGACGATTCGCTGGTCACTGAACTTTGGGCTGCCGGCCGCAAGGTGGTCGAGGCCGGCCGCCATGTAAGGCGGGCGCCGATCGAGGCACGCTATCGGGCAGCGCTCGGGCAGCTGCTGGGCGACATGTGATGCGCAACGTCGAGCGCGATGCGCGGGCGCCCACCTATGCCCGTATCAAGCAGGCGATCCTGTCGCGGATCCGCGCCGGAGACCTGCGTCCGGGCGAACTCGTCCCCGGCGAGCAGGAGCTGGCGGCGGAGTTCGGATGCGCCCGCGCCACGGCGCACCGGGCGATGCGCGAGCTCGCCGAGGAGGGTGTGCTGGAGCGCCGGCGGCGCGCAGGCACCCGCGTCGCCCCCGGTGAAGGCCGCGGGGCCCAGTTCCGCATTTCGCGTGTCGACCAGGAGGTCGCGGCGCGTGGCGCCGAGTACCGCTATGCGCTGCTCGAGCGCCGCGTCGCGATTCCGCCCGAGACGATGCGCACGAGGCTCGAGCTCCCCGTCTATACGGATGCGTTGTTCATTCGCTGCCTGCACTATGCCAACGACTTGCCGTTCCAGATGGAGGAACGCTGGATCAATCTGCTGGCAGTCCCGGATGCCCGGACCGAGAGTTTCTGGGAGACGGGCCCGAACGCCTGGTTGTTGCGCCGCGTACCCTGGTCGGAAGCCGAGCAGATGCTCTACGCCGCGAACGCGGACGCGAACGAGGCGGCGCTGTTGGGCCTCGCCGAGCGCGACGCGCTGTTCGTCGTCGAACGGCGGACGCGCCGCGGCCCTCAGGTCGTCACCTCCGTGCGTCTGAAGTATCCGGGCCGCTATTACCGGCTGCCCGTCGATATCGCCGGTTAGCGTCGATGCGCCGCCAGTGATCGCAGCCTGCTTGACCGCAACCGCTCCCGGTATGGTCGACGCGAATCACTCACGCCGAAGCTGAATCATCCAGATTCAGGATCCTCCCGACCTCGGCGACCAAAGCGGCGAAATCGATCGGCTTTGCGAGATACGACACGGCCGCCAGCCGGCCCAACATCTCGCGTTCCAGCGCATAGTCTTTGCGACCGTCAAGCGTGTGTCCGGTCAGGATCACGACCGGGATATCCTTCGTGTCGGCCGTGGCTTTCAGACGACGCAGCATCTGGTCGCCGGAACCATTCGGCATCGCGTAGTCGCTGATGATCAAGTCGGGATGTTCACCCAGTGCGACCTTGTAGCCCTGTTCTCCGTTGAACGCCCGCAGGACTTCGATCCCGTGCGCCGCGAGCGTGATGGCGATCGCATCGACGATATGTCGGTCGTCGTCGACGACAAGGACACGGGGCGCGACGGCGATCGCGGCGCGGCCGTCGGACGGTCGCGCATGCTGGACCCCGACACCGGATCGGTTGTCGCCACCGTGTGTCAGCAGGCTGGCGATGCGATCAAGTTCCCGGACGACGTCGCGGTGACTGCGAGGGTATCGACCGTCTCGCGATGACCGAAGGTGGCGCAATGCCCGCGTGCACAGCGCGTGGCTGTCGACCGGACGCGGGACGAAAAGGTCGTCGCTCACCCCGACGGAAAGGATTTGGCGATTGAATTCCGGTCCGGGGGACAGAAAAATTATCGGAATTTTCTGAAATTCCTCGTATTGCCAGACGAGTCGCGCCAGATCGAGCCCGCTGGCGCCAGCCACCGACATGTCCATCACGATAAGCTCCGTGTCTCGGGTCGCCAGCCGATCCGGCAACTCTCGCGGGTCCGAGAGAATGCGGACCGCATAGCCCGGCCCGTCGAACGCGCCGGCACACTGCGCGGCCAGCTGCTCGTCATCTTCGACAATCAGGATGCGATAGGGCGCAAAGGGCGCCGCGGAGGAGAGGTCCTCGATCGCGCGCTTGAGCGAAGATGCGTCGACAGGTTCCGTGACGTAGGCCCTCGCGCCCGCCCGAACCGCGCGCATCCGGCTTTCGAATTCGTCCGTCTCCGCGACGCAGATGAGAGGAACATCGGCCCGCGATCGCCGGCGGCACTCGTTGGCGGCGCTGCGGCCTGCCGTGAGGGCACCGGCCAGCGCCGAGTGGACGACGATCGCCCGAGGCTCCGGCCCAGTCAAGAGCTGCGGCACTACAGCATCAACCGATAGACGATGCACGGCAAAGCCTGACGCCTCGACCCGGTCTGCCAGCGCGTTGCCGATCTCGTCCTCCGACGCCACGACAATCACGAGACCGCCATCCGGCGCAGGAGTCGGGTCCTGACTGCCAGACGTGCCTGACCCTTCGCTCGGGTTGCACTCGTGCCGCGCCGCTTCCGCGAGATCCGTCACGAGCTTCCGGATCGTGGTTCGGCTCGCCGAATCGGGCGGCTCTTCCTGCTCGATCAGCGACGTCACGACGTTCTCGAGTTCACGGGCGGTGTCGGATACGACGCCGTAACCGAATGTCGCGGCGCCACCGGCGAGCTTGTGCGCATGGCCTCTTACGCTGTCCAGCACGTCGCGGGTTTCTTCCGCCGGACTCGCATCGAACAGGGGTTGGGCCGCGGCCTGCAACTCGGCAAGCTTGCCGGGCAAAGCCGAGCCGTACGAGGCACGCAGCGCCGCGAGCTTCTCGGCCGGCGAGGGCCGTCTACCGAACATTGCGACGCGACCAGATATCGTTGACGAGTTCGGACACCTGCATCGGGTCGAACGGTTTCTCGATCACGTCGATGGCGCCGAGCTGCTTCAACGCCTCGATCTCCCGTGCCTGAACCTTGGCCGTCATGAAGACCACGGGCGTCTCGGCGGTCTCGGGCATTCGCCGAAGCGACTTGAGTACTTCTGGCCCGCTCTGACCCGGCATCATGACGTCGAGAAGGATAATGTCGGGACCGAACGCGGCTGCCCGCTCGATCGCCTCGGCACCCGAGGAACATGATTCGACCGTGAAACCGCCGACATCCTCGAGCGCCAGTTTGGCCACCTCTCGAATGTCTGCTTCGTCGTCAACGTGAAGAATGCGGTTCAATGCTGGCTCTGACATGGTTCACCCCTGATCTTCATGGTACCGGCGGGACAGGTTCGCGGATCGTCCTCGAGCATCACAATGCGGACTTGACGACCGCGAGAAGGTCGTCGTTCGAGGCACGCGACTTGACCAGCGTGGCGGCGATCCTGTCGGCGAGATGCGTCGAAGGCTCGCGCGCGGAAAACACGATGACCGGCATCTTGCTGTTCGCCGAACGCCGCAGTTCGCAGAGCAAATCCTCGCCCGATCCGTCGGGCAGCATGAGGTCGAGTATGACGAGTTCGAACCGCTCCTCGTGGATGAGGCGTATCGCCTCCTTCTTGGTCGCCGCCGGCGTTACGTCGGCGATGCCGCCGACGAGCACCGAGACGACGCTGATGATATCCTCGTCGTCTTCGATATGCAGGATCCGCGGGCGGTGCCGGGTATCGTTCTTGAGGGCGCGCCGTACGGCGAGACGCAGCGCCTCCTGGTCGATCGGCTTCTGCAGCCAGTCGGCGATCTTGAGCGCCCCGTTCAGGGCGTTCGGGCTCATGTCCGCTGCGGCGGCTTCCGGCGTTCCGGAGACGATTATGATCGGCAATTCTCCCATCGGTTCCGTATCGCGAATCTCCCGAATCAGCGCCAGACCGTTCTGGTCCGGCAGGCCGAGGTCGAGAGTCATCGCGGCGTAACGGCCGCCGGCCAGCATCTCCTTGGCTTCGCTTGCGCTGTAGGCGACGTCGCAATCGAACCCGCCGGGCTCGATCATCATCACGATCAGTGTCGCGATGTCGCGATCGTGCTCGCACACGAGAATCCGCGGCCGGACGGACCGGTCGTCGGCGGATGCAGGCGCGGCGCTTTCGGCGCCGGTCATCGGCTTCCAGACGGGCAGGTCGAAATGGAATGTCGTCCCCTTGCCGATCTCCGTCTCGAATCCGATCGAGCCGCCATGCTGCTCGACGATCGCCTTGCTGATCGCGAGACCCAGCCCGGAACCGCCCTTTTCGCGCGTATCCGACGAATCCGCCTGGGCGAACTTGGCAAACAGCGACTCGTGGAATTTCTCCGGAATGCCTGGGCCACGATCGGCCACGGACACGCGGAGCACCTGATCTTTCAGCGTCGCGGAAACCGAGACCGCGCCGCCTTCCGGGGAATATTTGATGGCATTGGACAGCAGGTTGGCGAGGACCTGCATCATGCGGTCCCGGTCAGCCTTCACGGTGACGTCGGGGAGCGGCTCGTCGAGCGTGATCGATACCCCATGCTCGTCCCCGAATCCCCGGTTCGTCTCGACCGCCACGGCCAGCAGCTCTCCGGCTTTCACCGGGACGATCTCGTATTTCATCATGCCGGCCTCGATCTTCTCGACATCGAGGATTTCGTTGATCAGGCGGACCAGGCGATCGCTGTTCTGATATGCGATATCGATCATCCGCTTTGCCTTGTCGGGCAGGTCCGCGACCAGACCGCCGCGCAGGAGGCCGAGCGAACCTTTGATCGAAGTCAGCGGTGTTCGCAGCTCGTGGCTCACCGTGGAGACGAATTCGTTCTTCATCTCGTCGATGCGCTTGCGTTCGGTGATGTCGCGCACGACACCGGTGAACATCTTGCGATCGGCGACGGTCATCGGCGCAACGGAGAGCTCCATGGGGAAGGTCGATCCGTCTTTGTGTTGGCCGAGCACCTCGCGGCCGATGCCGATGATCTTGGCCTTGCCGGTGGCAAGGTAGTTGCGGATGTAGCCGTCGTGGGCGCCGCGGAACGGCTCCGGCATCAGCATGCTGACGTTCTTCCCGATGACCTCGTCCGACTCGTAGCCGAAGGTGCGACAGGCGGCGGGGTTTACCGTCTCGATGACACCGGAGTCGTCGATCGTGATGATTCCCTCGAGCACCGTGTCGACGATCACGCGTGTCCGCGCCTCGCGGTCGTTGAGCGCTTCCTCGGCCCGCCTGCGTTCGTTCGACTCCTCCAAGATGCGGGCATGTGCCGACTTGAGTTCGGCAAGGGCGACCTCCTTGGCCCGCAATTCTCCGAGCATCCGCTGCCCCTGCAGGCGTAGCTCCATCTCGTCGATGACGAGTTGCGCGAGATCCTGCAGGAGCTCGGACTGCTCGGCCGTGATCTCGCGGGGGCGACGGTCGATGGCGCAGAGAGTGCCGATGCCGTGTCCCTGACGGGTCCGCAGCGGCGCCCCCGCGTAAAACCGGATCTTCGGATCGCCCGTGACCAGCGGGTTGTCCTTGAAGCGCGGATCCTGCGTCGCATCCGTGACGACCATGACCTCTTCCTGCAGGATCGCGTGCGTACAGAACGCGATTTCGCGCGGCGTTTCGGTGGCGTCGAGGCCCTGTCGCGACTTGAACCACTGCCGATTCGCGTCAACGAGGGAGATCACGCTGATCGGCGTCTGCAGCACGCGGCTGGCGATGCGGGTGATCCTGTCGAACGCCTCCTCTGCCGGCGTGTCGAGAATTTCATAGTCTTTCAATGCCTGCAGCCGTTCGGCTTCGTCTTTCGGCAGCGGTATCTTGCTGTTGCGCATGGTATGCCTCGCCGGGTCGTCGGTGATTGTCGTTGCGCAGCCAGACGGCTACGACAACACACCGCCTTCAGAGACGGTGCGTGTTGGTCGTACGGCCGCACAGCCGGTATCGACGGCGTCGTCGTCGAGACACCGGCGCGGCGGCGCAGCGGAACCGGATGCGTCGACGAAAACGCTTCGCGTTCCATGTCTGGGTTTGCGCACGCGACCGGTTCCGGCTGTTGAATACAACCTCCGGATTTACCGGATTTCACTTAAAGAAAGATTATCGCTGCGGCGATACCACGAGCCGGACCGCGCGTCCGGCCGGATGCAGGCGCCGACCGGCGGGACTTAGCCTCCACGCCTGCTTCGGCGCCCGCGCCCCGGGGGGCCAGCGTACCTCCTGCGGCTGCGGCGAGCGAGCGCTGTCCGGTCGGGCGAGGCCGCCCCGGCGGACCGCGACCGGAAAAGAAACCGGCGCGCCGACGGGCGCGCTCAGTACGTTCGGATTGTGCCCAGAACCTCGATACGACCGCGCGCACCCGGGACCGCGACGATGATCTCGCCGGGCTCCGGATAGATTCCGGTCATCGCGCTGATATTGACCTGAT
>JBFHDX010000046.1:0-27869 GCA_041584475.1 Alphaproteobacteria bacterium | reverse complement strand
TGAGCGGTTCAGCCCGATGGGCGCAATTCCAACTGCGGTAAGCTTGACCACCTATTCAGGCGGGTCAGAGGATTTCATATCAACGCCCCTGCAGCAGATTGTCGATGCCGTTGAGACACAGGCTTTCACGCCGCCGATCGGCAAAGTCTTTGCGATCGATGATATTGTCGATGCGCACCGCGCCATGGAAGAAAATACAGCAGGTGGAAAAATCGTGGTTACCGTGTGACGGGCGCAGCTCTTGAGGACCGCTCCGGGTCAGAAGGCGAAGCGAGCTGCCTTCTCGTCGGACGACTGCTTCCCGCGAATAAGCCGACCTCAGCCACCGCCTGCGGCGCCAAGTGCCGACCCGAACCGCATCAGAACTGAAATCATGTTTGGCGGGTTAGGACAGATTCTCTGGAAAGAGTTTCTCCGCCTACTCCGCTGCCGCCCGCGCGTGCTCCTCGCGCGCCCGCAGCGCCGGGATCGGCGCCCGCCCGTCGGCGGCCGGCTGGTAGACGCCGCTGAACTCGCCGAACGCGTGGCCCGCGGCCGTCGCGTCCCTGCCGGGCGCCAGCTCGAACGCATCGAAGCCGCAGCGCGCCATGAAGAACAGCTGGTCGCGCAATACCTGGCCGGTGGCGCGCACCTCGCCGGCGAAGCCGTGCCGCTCGCGCAGCAGCCGCGCCGTCGTGAAGTGGCGGCCGTCGTTGAGGTTGGGGAAGTCGAGCGCGACCAGCGACAGCGTGCCGAGATCCGGTGCGATCGCCTCGATGCGCTGGTCGCTCTTGAGCCGCACGCCGAGCGGCGCGTTGCGGCCGGCGAGCGCATCGCGCTCGGCGAGCCAGCGCTCGAGCGAGACGATCGCCGGCGCCGCGGAGGGCAGGGTCTCGTCGTCCGCCACGTGCGTCCATGCATCGTCGCCGAACGCGGGCCGGCCCTCGTCCAGTCTGATCAGCGTCATGCCTGTTTCCTCCTGCCGTCGTCCGCGCGCGCGGCCCGGCCGTCCCCATAGAGCGCGGCGCGGAACGGCACCATGCCGATGCGGCGCAGCGTGTCGTTGAACGGCTCGCCCGTCTCGCGCCGCTCCAGGTAGGTCACGACGATGGTGTCGATGGCGTCGACGATCTCGTCCGTCGTGAAGCCGCGCCCGACGATCGTGCCGATCGCCGCGTCGTCGGCGGACGAGCCGCCGAGCGTCACCTGATACGATTCGACGCCGGCCTTCTCGAGCCCGAGGATGCCGATATGGCCGACATGGTGGTGGCCGCACGAGTTGATGCAGCCCGAGATGTTGATGTTGAGCGGCCCGAGATCGTGCCGGCCGTCGAGCTCGGCGAGCCGGTCGCTGAGCCGCTGCGCGACCGGGATCGAGCGCGCCGTCGCCAGGTTGCAGAAATCGAGCCCCGGGCAGGCGATGATGTCGGTGGCGCGGGCGACGTTCGGCGTCGCCAGCTCGAGCGCGTCGAGCGCGCGCCACAGATCGTAAAGGCGCTCGCGCGGCACGTCGGCGAGCACCAGGTTCTGCCGGTGGGTGACGCGCAGCTCGCCGAAGCTGTAGGCGTCGGCGAGATCGGCGACGGCCTCCATCTGCGCCGCGGTCATGTCCCCGGGGATGCCGCCGACCGGCTTCAGCGACAGCGTCACCGCGGCGTAGCCCGGCACTTTGTGCGGGAACAGGTTCGCCGCGGCCCAGCGCGCGAACGCGGCGTCCTCGACGCGGCGCGCCTCGAAGGCCGGCGCGTAGGCCGGCAGCGTGCGGTAGGGCTGCGGCGCGAACAGCGCGCGCACGCGCTCGATCTCGGCGTCGTCGAGCCGCAGCGCGGAGTCCCGGATGCGCTTCCACTCATCCTCGACGAGCTCGCGGAAGCGCTCGATGCCGAGCGCCGAGACGAGGATCTTGATGCGCGCCTTGTAGAGGTTGTCGCGGCGTCCCTCGACGTTATAGACGCGCAGGATCGCCTCGAGATAGCTCAACAGGTCGCGCTGCGGCAGGTAGCCGCGGATCGTCTCGGCGAGCATCGGCGTGCGCCCCATGCCGCCGCCGACCAGCACCTCGAAGCCGGGCGTGCCGTCGGCGCCGCGCAGCATGCGCAGGCCGATGTCGTGTACGCGCACCGCCGCGCGGTCGCTTGCGGCGCCGGTCACCGCAACCTTGAACTTGCGCGGCAGGAACGAGAATTCCGGGTGCAGCGTCGACCACTGGCGGATGATCTCGGCCCACGGGCGGGGATCCTCGATCTCGTCGGCAGCGACGCCGGAATACTGGTCCGTGGTGATGTTGCGGATGCAGTTGCCGCTGGTCTGCACGGCGTGCATCTCGACCGCCGCGAGCTGCTCGAGGATATCGGGCACGCCGTCGAGCCGGATCCAGTTGAACTGGACGTTCTGGCGCGTCGTGAAATGGCCGTAGCCGCGGTCGTAATCGCGGGCGACGCGGGCCAGCGCGCGCAGCTGGCGCGAGCTCAGCAGGCCGTAGGGGATGGCGACGCGCAGCATGTAGGCGTGGAGCTGCAGATAGAGGCCGTTGCGCAGCCGCAGCGGGCGGAACTCCTCCTCGCTCAGCTCGCCCGAGAGGCGGCGGCGCACCTGGTCGCGGAACTGCTCGATCCGCTCGTCGAGGAAGGTGCGGTCGAAGCGGTCGTAGGCGTACATGGCCGGATCCTCCGATGCCTGTTCGGCGCGTCAGCCGACGGCGACGGTCGGGCCGTCGGCGCGGATCCGCTCGCGCAGCCGTACGGGGGTGAGCCGCCGGGCCCCCGGCGCGGACGCAGGCTCGACCTCGACCTCGTATACCGAGATCAGCGCACCCGCCGCCTCGAGCTGCTTCGCCGCGGCGAGCCAGCCGGCGACCGTGTCGTCGTCGTCGCTCGCCACCGCATCGTCGAGCGACGCGCGCCACGCCGCAGCGCCGGCGAACCAGACGACGGCGCCGTCCTCCAGCCGGTTTGCGGTGATCACGCGGTGGCTCATCGGGGTCGATTCCTGGGGGCGGCGCGAACGCCGCGTTGAACAATTGCGTAATTGTATATGGCAAATTACACCATCAAGTCAAAGTAAAATAATGTTTATAACACGAAATAATATGTTTTTATAGAGCGCGAAACAGGCGCGCCCGTCCGCCCGAAAGGCACGGTGAACAAGCGCCTGACGGCGCCGCATGTGTTCAATGAGGTCGGCCGCTCAGGTCTGCGCAGCGCCCTGTGTGGGCGGGAATACGTAGCGCCGGTACAGCCCGCCGATGGCGACGAGGCAGAGCCCCAGCGCCAGGAACGAGGCGACGCGAAACAGGCCCCCGATCTCCGCCATGTCGAACAGGAAGACCTTGGCGACGGTCAGCAGCAGCACCGCCAGGGAGGCGTAGCGGACGGTCGTGTCGCGCCGCAGGATGCCGAGCGCCAGCAGCACCAGCGAATAGGCGAGCCAGACCCCCGAATAGGCCCACCACTCGGCGTCCGAGGCGTGGCCGAGATACAGGAAGTTGGGATGGAAGGCGCGCCGCACCTCGAGCGACAGCCAGACGAAGACCAGGACGAGGGCGGAGACGCCGGCGATCAGCGGCGCGGACGGCACGTTCTGGCGCCGCGTCTCGCCGGCGAGGAACAGGGCGAGCGCGGCCGGCGCCGCGTAGGCGAGCAGCAGCAGGTTGAAGATCGGCCAGTCGCCGACATCGACGCGATAGCCGAGCGGGTTCCGCTCCAGCAGCTGGATCAGCAGCACCTGGATTCCCGCCATGCCGGCGAGGATGCGCCAGCCCCACACGGCCACGACGCGCGGCGTCTCGGCCCGGCACTGCCAGAGCAGCGCGGCGGCGATGATCAGCCAGGCGATCGAGCGCAGGCTCGCCTCCAGCAGGTCGGCGCCAGGCACGAACCGCCCGCCGTGCACGAGATCGGTGATCTCGAGCGTGACGAACAGCGTGAGGAACACCAGCGCGCCGGACTCGAGCGCCAGCACCAGCCGGTCGTCGGCGCTGCGGCGGAACATGCGCGCCGCGGCCCAGAAGGCGAGCGTCGGCAGGCCGTAGCCGTAGAGCATCCAGTTGAGGCCCGGCGTCGCGCCCAGCGGGTAGTCGAAGAGCTGGTAGTTGAAGACGAGCCGCACCAGGACCGAGCCGGCGATCAGCAGCGCCAGGATGCGGATGCCGTAGACCTGCGTGCGCGCATGGATCCAGGCCAGCGCCGGCAGCTGCGCCGACAGCGCGACGGTCAGCCAGGCGTTCTCGAGCGCCATGGTCAGGCCGAGGCTGACGCAGGCGACGACCCCGGCGGCGTAGGCCGCGAGCGCGCCCTCCATGCCTGCCTCGCCGCGCCGCCGCGCGACCCACCAGGCCGCCGCGAGGTTTGCGAGGCCGAGAACGAACGCCATCGCCGCCCAGGTCAGGTCGACCTCGAAGTCGCGGATCAGCAGGAAGGCGATCGCCAGCGCCGCCGCCGGCAGCGCCGCCGAGACGCCGGCCCACATGCCGGGCCGCGGGGCGCCGTGCAGCAGCACAAGGCCGAGCAGGCCGAACAGGGCGGCGTAGCCGCTCGCCGCCGTGACGAAGGGCGCGAGCCCGGCCGGCAGCAGCGCGAGCACGTCGACCTCGCCGGGCCAGTAGGGCAGGTTCCAGGTCAGCAGCACGAGGCAGGCGACGAGTCCGGCCGCCGCCGACAGCGCGTCGTAGGTCTCGTCGCGCCGGCCGACGAGCATCAGGAACGCCCCGAGCAGGCCCGCCCAGGCGACCGAGCCGGCCTGGAAATCGTCGGCCCAGACGAGCCCGAGCGCGAGCACGAGCATGGCGCCGCAGGCGCTCCAGGCGAGCAGCGCGGGTTGCGGCATGCCGGCGAAGCCGCGCGACAGCGTCACCGGTGCGCGGTGCGGGGCGAGGCCCGACGGCAGGTAGACGAACAGCCCCGCCGTGGCCGTCAGATAGAAGCCGACCGCCGGCGCGCCGAGCTCGACCGCCGGCGCGAAGAACCATATGACCGGCCAGATCGCGGCACCCGCCAGCGTGCCCCAGGCGAGCCAGCCCCAGCCCTTGAAGCGCAGCACCGCCAGCGCCGCGGCGCTGACCGCAATCAGGTAGGGGAACAGCGCGTAGGCCGACGGGTTGCCGGTCTGCACCAGGTACGGCACGGCGAAACCGCCGAGGATGCCGAGCGCGGCGACGACCCAGCCATGCGTCAGCGAGAGCGCGATCGCCGCCGCCCACACCGCGGCCAGGCCGGCGAAGGCGACCAGCGGGACCAGCAGATCGTACAGCGCGTAGGCGGCGTAGATGCTGACGAACAGCGCCGACACCCCGCCGCCAACCAGCGCCGGCGGCACCTGCGACGGCTTGATCGCCGCGAACGCCTTCTCGAACGGCCGGCGGCGTAGCCATTCGCCGGCGGCGATCAGCATGAGGCCGAGCGCCGCGCCCATGAGGCAACGCACGGCCGGGCCGAGCCAGCCCATCTCGATCGAATAGCGCACGAGAAACACCGCGGCGAAGGCGACGGCGAGGCCGCCCAGCCAGACCAGCCAGCGCGATGCGAGCTTCTCCTCGAGCGCCTCGCGCGGCGTCGCGGGCGCCGGTGCCGGCGGAACCGGGGCCGCGATCTCCTCCTCCCGCCGTGCCGGTTCGGGCGGCGGTTCGGCGCGGACCTCCGCGGGCGGCACGGCCGCCTCGGGCACGGCTTCGGGCGGTCGCTCCGCGGCACCGGCCGGCGGCGCCTCGGGTCCGGCGCGCGGCTGCAGCGCGGCGATCCGCGTCTCCAGCAGGTGCACGAGCCGGTTCAGTCGCGTCACGTCGCGGCGCAGCTGCTGCGTCGCGACCAGCGCCGCGATCGCCGCCGCCGGCACCGCGAGCAGGAAGGCGCCGGCAAGGATGACCAACAGAAAGAATCCGCCCATGCGTGTCCCCCGTGCCGGCGTCGGGCCGGCCCTGCGCCACAGTGTCACCGGAAATGGGAAAAGCAAAGTAAACGGTGATTCCGCCGCCGCTTTGCGCTGGACCGCGCTGCGCAGCGATGCCACTCTTTGCGGCGTCGTCGGGCGCCCGTCCCGGCTCGTCGACCGCCGGGGGCTCTCGACCCGTCAACCCATCGCAGGCGAGGCAAGGTGACGACCGTCCCGAAAGACACGCTGCCGTTCACGACCGAGGAATACCTCGCGCGCATCGAGGCGACGAAACTGCGGATGATGCAGTTCGAGCTCGACGTCCTGCTGGTGTCCGATCCGGCCAACATGAACTATCTGACGGGTTACGACGGCTGGTCGTTCTACACGCCGCAGGCCGTCGTCGTGGCGCTCGCCCAGGACCAGCCGCTGTGCATCGTCCGCGGCATCGACCTGAACGGCGCGAAGGTCACGACCTTCCTCGACGAGGCGAACCTGATCGGATACCCGGACGACTACGTGCAGAACATGCGCAAGCACCCGCTGGACTTCGTCGCCGAGCTGCTCGAGGCGCGGGGGCTCGGGCGCGGCACGATCGGCCTCGAGATGGACTCGTACTACTTCACCGCGGCTTGCGCCCGGGCGCTCGAGGAGAATCTGCCGAACGCCACCTTCAAGAACGCGTATACGCTGGTCAACTGGATCCGCATGATCAAGTCGCCGCAGGAGCTGCAGTACATGCGCCAGGCGGCGCGCATTCTGGAGCAGGTCATGGCGGTCGCGGTCGACGCGGTCGAGCCCGGCGTCCGGCAGTGCGACGCCGTCGCGAAGATCGTCGCGGCGCAGGTCTCCGGCACGCCCGAGTTCGGCGGCGACTACACCTCGATCGTGCCGATGCTGCCGACCGGGATCGGTACCTCGACGCCGCACCTGACGTGGAGCGACCGGCCGTTCGCCAAGGGCGAGGCGACGATCCTCGAGCTCGCCGGCTGCCGGCTGCGCTATCACTGCCCGCAGGCGCGCACGGTGTTTCTCGGCAAGCCGCCGCAGCGGCTGGTCGACGCGGCGAAGGTCGTCGTCGAGGGCGTCGACACGGTGCTGTCGGTCGCCGCGCCCGGCTTGACCTGCGAGGAGGTCGAGAAGGTCTGGCGCGACGTCATCGCGCGCGCCGGCATCGTCAAGGAGTCGCGCTGCGGCTATTCGGTCGGCCTCAACTATCCGCCGGACTGGGGCGAGCACACGATCAGCCTGCGCCCGGGCGACAAGACGGTGCTGCAGCCCGACATGACGATCCATTTCATGCCGGGCATCTGGCAGGACGACTGGGGCATCGAGATCAGCGAGTGCATCCACCTGACCGAGTCGGGCGCGGCGCCGCTGGCGCACACGCCGCGCGAGCTCATCGTCAAGCCGTAAGGGTGCAGCGCTGCGCCTCGCCTAATACATCGTCCACTGACGTGGAATCGGCACCGGCCCGCTCCCCCACCCGGCAAGCCAACGGTCTCGTGCGCTCGGGGTGGGCGAGCGGGCTGGAGCGAGCGAATCGGACTATGCTCTAGCTCGCGCCCTCGCGGTGCGAGATCGGCTTCGCATAGGCCAGCTCGACGTCCCAGGGGAAAAGGATCCAGGTATCCTGGCTGACCTCGGTGACGAAGGTGTCGACCAGCGGCCGCCCGGCGGGCTTGGCGTAGATCGTCGCGAAATGGGCCTTCGGCAGCATGTCTCGGACGAGCTTGGCGGTGGCGCCGGTATCGACGAGGTCGTCGACGATCAGCCAGCCCTCGCCGTCGCCCTCGATCCCCTTGAGGATCTCCGCCTCGCCCTGGTCCTTGTGCTGGTATGACGAGATGCAGACCGTGTCGACGAGCCGGATCTCGAGCTCGCGGGCGACGATCGCAGCCGGCACCAGACCGCCGCGGGTGATCGCGACCAGCCCCTTGAACGGTCCCAGCCCGTGCAGCCGCATGGCGAGGGCGCGGGCGTGGCGATGCAACTCGTCCCACGAAACGGGGAAATCCATCCGGTGAACTTCGGCCATCGCGCCCCCCTCATCCGCTGCGCCACTCGGGTCGTCGGGTTTTAGCCGATGGACCCGCCGACGGCAACGCCGACGGTCCCGCGTGGCACCCGCATGGCTCGACCGATCCGGCGGCGTTTCGGCATTGTCGCCGGCGCCGTCCGGGGCATAAGGTCCGGGCATGAGCCAAGCCGTGCCCGAAACCCTGTCCACGGCAGCCTTGCGCGGCCGCGCGCTCGTGCTCCTGGCCGGCGCGGGGCTGAGCCTCGGCGGCCTGTTCATCCGCGCGATCGAGTCCGCGGACGAGTGGCAGATCCTGTTCTGGCGTTCGCTCGGCCTTTCGTCGGCCCTGCTGATGTTCATCGCGCTGCGCAACCGGGGGCGCGTCACGACTGCGTTCCGCGCGGCCGGCAGCGCCGGGATCGTGGCGGCGCTGTCGCTCGCCGCCGGCTTTACCTGCTTCATCTTCTCGATCACCAATACCACGGTCGCCAACACGCTTTTCATGCTCAGCGCAGGGCCGTTCATCGCCGCCATCCTCGCGCGCGCCCTGCTCGGCGAACGGGTCGGCAAGCGCACCTGGATCGCCATGGCGACGGCGGCGGCCGGGATCGCGGTCATGGTCGGCGACGGCGTGGCGGCCGGGGGCCTGTTCGGCGATCTGACGGGCCTTGGGGCGGCGACCGGGTTCGCCGCGTTCGCCGTTGCGCTGCGCCGCGGCCAGGCTAACGACATGATGCCGGCGGTCTGCCTCGCGGGCCTGTTCGGCGCCGCCGCCGCCGGCCTGATGGGAATTATTGCCGGCTCCGGGCTCGGCGTCTCGGCGGGCGATCTGGCGATCTGCCTCGCCTATGGCGGGGTCGCGATCGCCGGCAGCCTGATCGTCTACACGATCGGATCGCGCCATGTCTCGGCGGCGGAGCTGATGTTGTTCGCCCTGACCGAAGTGATCCTTGGCCCGATCTGGGTCTGGCTTGTCTTCGCGGAAACACCCGGCCTGGCGACCCTGGTCGGTGGGGCCATCCTGATGGCCGCCGTCACCCTGCAGGCACTGAGCGGTATTCGCCGCCGACGCCCGCCGATCGGCGTGGTGTGATGCGGTTGCGTCTGCGGTTGGCCGCCACGACCCTCGCCGTGCCGGTTGAAATGGCGGCGGACCGGCCTCGATTGATCCCGATCGCACGACTGCGCCGGCCGATCGCGCCTCGGGTTGGCGCCGGACGGCAACATTCGCTTAACCATAACGGTTAGCGGTTCAATGATATGTCTGGGCGAAAATCGGCAGCGGAGCTGTATGAGGACCGGGTCCGTTGCCGAACACGACAGGCTTTCGCCGCAACGTGCGCTCATTCGCCATGGGGTCGGGCGTTGCGATTCTGCTGACCGCGTGTGCGGCCGAGACGGAGGAGCTGGGATTACCGCCCCCGGCGCCCCTGCGGGCGCCGCAGCCGGCAACCAATTTCGAGACTCCCGAGTTTTTCGCCAATTACGGGCTGGATCAGATCGGCGCGCAGCATGTTTACGCACTGGGTGCCTACGGCGAGGGCGTCACCGTCGCCGTCATCGACACCGGAATCGATCCGGCGCATCCGGACCTTGCCGGCAAGATATCTCCGGACAGCGTAAACGTGGCGCAACCATCGGGGCCGATCGACGATTCCATAGGCCACGGTACGCACGTCGCCGGAATCATCGGCGGCCGCAAGAACGGCATAGGGATGCACGGAGTCGCTTACGATGCCAGACTCCTCGTAATCAAAGCAGACAGCTTCGGCGGCTTCTTCACTCCGCAAAGCCTGACCAGCGCCATCGGTTACAGTAAATTCGGCGGCGCGCATGTGATGAATTTGAGCCTCGGCGGACCGGCGCCCTTGGGGCCGGCGTTCGAGGCCGCCCTCCTCGATGCGGTCAGCTTCGGCTCGATCATTGTCGCGGCGACCGGAAACGAAACCGCGCTGGAGCCGGGTTGGCCCGCCGCATACGCGGGCGACCCAAGGATCAACGCAAGTGGGCAGATCCTGGCGGTCGGCGCCGTCGACAGCGCCGGCAACTACGCCGGGTTCTCCAACCGTTGCGGCAGGACACTGCACTACTGCCTCATGGCACCGGGCGTCGACGTCTATTCCACGATTCCGACCTATCCAACGGATCCCGTGGTCGGCTTCGGCACCCAGACCGATTACGCAACCGCCTCCGGAACGTCGATGGCGGCACCACATGTCTCCGGTGCAGCGGCGCTTTTGCTGCAGTTGTTTCCGACGCTCCAGCCGAATGAAGTGGTGCAGATCCTTCTGACGACTGCAACCGATCTCGGGCCGGCCGGTGTAGATACGATCTTCGGCCACGGTCTCCTCAATCTGCAAGCCGCGATATTGCCGGTCGGCCAGATGACTATTCCGCTGGGCGGGTCCGTCGGCGGCGGCTCGGCAACGCTGGATGCGACCACGCTCTCGCTGGGCGCCCCGTTCGGAGACGCGTTGTCCGGCAGTGCGCTGCTCGACCGGGCTGTGGCTCTCGACGCCTTTGATCGTCCCTACATCGTCCCGCTGGGCGCGTCGGTGACCGGCGCCGAGCGGTCTTTTGGCCTCGAGGCACTTGTGGACGCCGATGCGGTCGAGACCCTCGGGACGTCCCTGCCGGGGGGCGTTTCGGTCTCGATGGCAATCTCGGATCCGAAGCCGACCGCCAGCGTGTCGCAGGCGGACGACATCAATTTCACGAATGGCAGGGGCCTCGAGCTTCGTGGGCTGCGTATCGCCAGGTCCTCGGATCGAACGGTGATTTCTCTCGGATTCGATATTGCCGCCGATCAGCAACTCGGCAGCCTGGAGGGCAGCGATACCGCCAGCCTGTTCTGGATGCCGTCCGACATGCTGGGACCCCAGAAAACGCTGATCGGGTCGGGACATGGCTTCTCGGTGAGCAGGGCGATCGGTGCCAATACCGTCGCGTTACGTTTCTTTGATGAACGAGAAAGCCCGGACGCTGGTTCTGAAGACGCCCAGATCGGCGAAATCGCGGTGACCCGATCGTTCCCCGGAGGTGCCAGCATCACGGCCAGCTTCTCGACGCTTGATGAATCGGGTGAGTTCCTTGGTTCGAGGGCTGCCGGCGGGTTCGCGGTGAGCGGCGCGAGGAGCGAGTTCTATTCGCTCAGTACGATCGTGCCGCTTGCCGAAGGTATCGAGATGATTGGCAGTTTTACGCTTGCCGACAGCGCGATCGCGGCGGACGGCACGACGCTCCTCAGCGACTGGAGCAATGTCAGCGCCGAGGCATTCGGTGTCGGCCTTGCCAAACGCGGTGTGCTGGGTGAGCGGGATCGATTGGGCGTGCTTGTGGGTCAGCCCCTCAGAGTGGCCGATGCAAAGGCGACATTGACTGTCCCGGTCAGCATGACGACCGATGAACGGGTCTTGACCGAATCCGAGCGCGTCTCGCTGGTCCCCTCGGGGCGCGAGATCGACCTGCAGCTCGCCTACGATGCGTCGCTGGGTGATGATACGAGCGTCTCGACGTGGGTGATGATGCAGCTCGAGCCCGGACACGTCGCGCACGCCGAACCGACCTACGGGCTCGGCATGCGCCTGCGCACCGCCTTCTGACGATCACTCGCGGCGCGCTTCGCCCTTGCGGCGGGGGCCGGCGGACTGGTACGCATGCCTGTTCGCGCGCCGGGGCGCCGGCGGCGCCCGACCGCAAGGGCCGGAGGACCATGCTCGGACGCGGCATCACGCTGTTCCATCTGCTTGGCTTTCGGGTCAAGGCCGACGTCAGCTGGCTGTTTCTGGCGACGCTCGTGACGTTGTCGCTCGCGGGGGGCTATTTCCCGCAGAAGTACCCGGGCTTTGCGGCGGCGATCTACTGGTGGATGGCGATCGTCGGCGCCATCGGCCTGTTCGCGTCGATCCTTTTCCACGAGCTGTGCCATTCGCTCGTCGCCCGCCGGTACGGCATGCCGATCCGGGGAATCACCCTGTTCATTTTCGGCGGCGTCGCGGAGATGGAGGAGGAACCGCCGACGGCGCAGGCGGAGTTCCTGATGGCCGTCGCCGGCCCCGTATCGAGCGCCGCGCTCGCCGCCGGGTTCTACGCACTGACGGTAATGGCGGAGGTCGGCGGGGCGCCCGCGTCGGTATCGGGCGTGACCGATTACCTGGCGCTGATCAATCTCCTGCTCGCCGTCTTCAACCTGGTGCCGGCGTTTCCGCTCGATGGCGGGCGCATGCTGCGCGCCGTACTCTGGCGCTGGCGCGGGGACATCCGCTGGGCGACCCGGATCGCCTCCAACGCGGGCTCCGCGTTCGGTTTTCTGCTGATGGCGTACGGCCTGTTCAACATCCTCGGCGGGGCCTGGTTCGCGGGCCTGTGGTTCGGCCTCATCGGGCTGTTCGTGCGCGCCGCGGCGGCGGGTTCGTACATGCAGCTGCGGACACGGCAGTTCTTCGAGGGCGAGGCGGTCAGGCGCTTCATGATCGCCGACCCGGTTTCGGTGCCGGCGGAGGTCACGGTCGCGCAGCTGGTCGAGGACTACGTCTACGGTCACTATCACGAGCTGTTTCCGGTGACCGAGGAGTCCCGCCTCGTCGGTTGCGTCGGCGTCCGGGAGATCAAGCAGCTGCCCCGCGACCGATGGAACCTGACCAGCGTGCGCGAGATCATGGCGCCCTGCGACGAGACGAACACGATCGCGCCGGACGAGGATGCGGTGCGCGCGCTCAGCCTCATGCGCCGCACCGGCAACAGCCGCTTGATGGTGGTCGAGAACGGCCGGCTCGTCGGCCTCGTGACGCTCAAGGATCTGCTGCGCCTGATCTCGCTGAAGATGGATCTCGAGGGACCGGCCTGAGCCCCGGTGCCGGGCCGCAACCGGTTCAGTCGATCTGGTTTGCGGTCAGGAACATCGCCTTCTCGAGCGCGACGAAGAAATTCTGATACGGCTCGGGCTCGACGACCTCCTTCTCCTGGTACTCGGCGCTGGCCCGGACCAGGAGCTGCGATTGGCCGCGCGGCCGCACGGTGACGGTCATGCGCAGCATGTATCGATCGAGCTTCGTGGCGCTGACGGCGCCCAGCTCGGCGTCCGCCTTGTCGATAACGAAACCCAGATCCTGAAGCGTCGCGATCGCGGTGCGCATCGTCGTCTCGCGGTCCGTGGTGTCGAACACACGGCTCTGCATGCTGCGCAGCGCGACCTGGCTCTCGGCCGTGGCAAGCAACTGCTGGCGCGAGTCCGTCTGGCATGCCGACAGCCCCGCAATGATCAGCACCACCCAGAACGATATGGCGATTCGCCTCATATCTCGTGCGCCTCCAGGAACAGGGCCTCCGAAAGCCTGGCGAAGAAGGTCGAATAATGATCCGGGTCCGTCAGCGCCTCGGCCTTCGACACCGTCTTCGAGGTGTCCCAGACGATGCGCTGGAAGGTAACGCGGACCGCGACATGCTGATTGTTCGCGCCGACCGGCCGGGTGATGACGGAGGCCCGCATCTTCTGCCTGTCGTCGATCGGCGCGTACGCCCCGAACGCCGCGGCCAGGATGGCCAGAGCGACCTGCTTGGCCTCGGTCGCGTCGCGGGTCTTGGAGGCGACGACGACGCCCAGGCGGCTCTCGCTCTCGTCGAGATTGAACCCGAGATCCTGCAACAGGCCGACGACCGCGACGAGGATCCTGCCCTCGTCGGCCGTCTCGAACCGCCGGGTCTGCATCTGTCGCTCCGCGAGGCTCTGCTCCGTGAGCTGCAGTGCTTCCTTGGGAGTGCCTACCGCGCACGCGGCGAGCGTCGCTATCAGCGGCAGCGACAACGGACGCAACAGGCGGTTGCGGGCGAACATGGCGGCACCCTAGAACCGCGTCGTGTGGTATGCGAAATCCCTGACCGTGCCCTGCTCACTGAACTTGATGACCACGGTGAAGGTTCGCTGGCTGGTCGCGCTGGCGCCGGACGCGTAGTTGCCGCTGCCCAGCGCGCCGCCGCCGCCGGCACCGATCGGGCCGAAGATCAGCGCACTGATGCCGCCGTAGCTGCGCGAGTCAACGCGCTCGGTCGCGATCTTGTCGTAGACCCAGACCTCGCGGCGCTGCTCGTCGGTGGTGACGACGTTGGGCGAGCCGAGCACGTCGACCACCTGGGCGCCCGACATGCCGACGCGGATTTCCCGCTGAACGGTTCCGACGGTGAGCCTCTCTCCGTCCTGCGCCGCTTGCACCGACCGCGCATGGTCCCCGGCGGAGCAGCCGGCCGTCGCCGCGAGAACGGTAGCCAGCGAGATGACAATCAGGGCGTGTCGCATGGTTGCCCCCAGGTTCGTTGTTCCGCCTTGTCCCGGCTGCGATCGGATGCCGCCGTTGGCAGCCCCGCTCCGGGACACTCGCGCACTTTAGGCGAAGCAAACGGAAATCGTACGCGCTACGGGTTTCCCAGCCGGCACGCCGGGCCCGTCACCGCAGCCGCTACGGTTGGAGCCGTTGCCGGTGCATCTCCTCGTACAAGGCGATCAGCGTGTCGAGCAGCGGCTTCAGCGGCTCGGGCAGCGGCTCGAGGCGCGGCTGCCACGGCCGGAATCCGCTCGACCTGTTGACGCTCGCGTACCAGTGTTTGGCCCACACACCATCGGTTTCGCGCGGTCCGGGCGGCCAGGCCAGCATCGCCCGGTCGAAGCCGACACCCACCGCCGCGCATAGCGCCCGCAACGTTCCCTCTGCGTCGGTCCCGATGTCTTTCGCGTCGATCACCGGCGGGACGCGGCCGGTGAGCTCCCGGACCCTCGCGAACAGACGGTGCTGATCGAAGAACCCGGTATCCTGCAGCGTAACCGTGCCCATCCTCTTCGACATCGACAGCAGGACTTCCGCCGGGTCGCGGATGAGGAACGCGTTGGTGACGCGCGCCAGCCACGAATCGTCGATGTGCGGCAGCATGTGGTGCGCCATGTGTTTCTGGTAAGAGATAGCACGCCCGCCGGGAACCGGCCCGAGCACGCGCTGCACGACACGGCGCCAGTCGGTCTCGTGCGCGGCGATGACCTCGTCGATGCCGGGGTGATCGGGACGGTATTTCGTCAGGTAGTGGGCGTAGAACGGCTCGTCCCACACGGCGGTGTCGGGCCGGTTGCCCCAGGAACGCATCAGCGCCGTCGAGACGTTGCGCGGACCCGACCACATGGCGATCCTCGTGGCCGCCTGCGGGCCGCCGTTCGTCGTTTCAGTCGGCGACATCGATCGACGTCCCGACGGCGAGTCCGGGCAGGTCCGCAGCGCGCCCGCGATTGACGGCAAGCTCGACCAGGCCGAGCGAATTTTCGTACCAGAAGGCGCGACCGGGCGGGACGTCGCAGAATTTGTCCGCGCGGGCCGCGGTGATGCCGCCGAGCGCAATGCCGGCGCCGCGCGACAGGGACGCCGCGCGCAGCCCGGTCATCACGTTGCCGAAGCGATCGACGTAGATCGCGGCCGCAAGATCGTCCGGCCAGTCGGCACCGGGGCGATCCGCCGCGCGGCGCCAGCGGTCCGGCAGTGGCGATGCGGGTGGCAGCTCTCCGCGCGCGAGCGCCGCCGCAACCGGCGCGAACAGATCACGCCCGTGGAAGGTCGCCGCGAGCGAAGGCGGACGCCAGTCGATTTGCCACGCCCGCACCGCTTCCGCGCGGCGCTGCGCGATCTCGAACAGGCCGTTGCCGGGACCGACGAATCGTCTCCCGTCAAGCTCCAGGATGACCGGAGGCCGGTCACCGCCGACGCCGGGATCGACGACCGCGAGGCAGATGCAGTCGGCGGGCATGCGTTCGACCAGCGCCGCTAGGAGATAGGCGCCGGCCTTCGGGTCGTGCGCCGGCGCGTCGTGCATCAGGTCGACGACGTGAACGCCCGGCGCCTCGGACGCCAGAACAGTGCGCAGCTGTCCGACATAGGGGCCATCGTAGCCGAAATCGGTGAACAGCAGGATCATGCTGCGACTCATGCACGGGGCGGCCCGATACGGCAAGCCGGCTTTACACACTTGACGCCGCAGCCGATTTGAGGGACAGCATTGGACCGGCGCCCGGGCAGCCAGGGAAAGGCGGAGTCTGCCGGAAGGAGCGGCGGAACACCGCTGCGCGGGCCCGCCCGTCCGGCTCCGAGGGCCCGAGGGTTCCGCCGCGCAGCGAAAACCGGCAAGCGAGGACGAGGGTGTATCGGCGTTTCTGGCCCTATCTGGTCGTTTCGGCCATTGCTTTCCTGTCGCTTCTGACGGCCACCGTCGAGATCGTCCTCTGGGACAAAGCGTCCGATGCGCCACCTCCCGTCGTTCCCTGGTTCCTGGTGACGCTGGCGAGCGCGGCGATCCTCATCGGGCTCGCGATCCGCGACCTCGGGCAGCTACAGACAGCGCTGGCACGCGCCAAGGGGTCGCGCGACCGGCTGCGGGACGGGCTGCATCACCTCAACGACGGCATGGCGCTGTACAGCCCGGACTTGCATCTCGAATGGTGCAACGACGCCTATCGCGCGCTGCTTGGCGCCGAGGGCGAAACCCTGCAGCAGGGGGACGAGATTCCCGAATGGCTCGACCGAACCGCGTGGGAGACCCGGCGCGTCGACGGGCGGTGGCTCTGGATCGACCGGGCGGAGCTGATCTCCGGTGCGGTCGTGAGCATCGTGCGGGACATCACCGACCGTAAACAGGCCGAAGCGAGGCTCGCCGACGCCGACGAGCGCTACCAGCATTTCCTCTCCGCCGCGGGCGGGTGGATCTGGGAGTCCGATGTCCTGCACCGGTTCTCGGTCGTGATACCCGTACGGCCGGAGATCGAGGCCACCGACCTGCAGTGGATGGTCGGGCACCATCTGTCGGAGCTCGTGTCCCGCAACGACGAGACGAACATCACCTTCGAATCCTGCCTGCAGGACATGGCGATGCAGCGACGGCTGCGCGAGGCGACGCTCTGGCTGCATGACGGTCGCCAGGCACGATCGGTGCGTCTGACCGGCGTGCCGCGATTCGATCCGGCAGGCAATTTTCTCGGCTATCGGGGCATCGGCACCTATGCCACGGCCGGCATCCCGCCGCACGAGGCCGCCAAGCCCAGAATGAGCCAGCCGGCACCGTTGCCGCGGCGGGAAGCCGACGGCGCGACCCACTCGTTAAACGGGGACGTACGGCGTGTGCTCGTCGCCGAGGACGGCCTGACCAACCGCACGCTTGCGGAGTCGATTCTGAAGCGTATGGGCTACCGGGTCGACGTCGTCGAGAACGGCCACGAAGCGGTCGCGGCGGTCGGCGGCAATCGGTACGCCGCCGTCCTAATGGATATCTGGATGCCAGAGATGGACGGGCTCGAGGCAACGGCAGCGATCCGGGCACTGCCGGGTCCGGAGCGCGATGTCCCGATCATCGCCATGACCGCGCATGCCGGTCGCGAGGACCGCCAGCGCTGCCTCGAGGCTGGCATGAACGAACATATCGGGAAGCCCATCGATCGTCGCCGGCTGGCAGAGGTTCTCGAGCATTTCGCCGGTGGCTCGGCCGAGGCGGACGCCCTCGATCGCGAGGCGGCCGACGATGCGCCGGCGGAACCCGAACCCTCGGCGGGACCGGTCGACGACGCCGTGATCGCCGAGCTGCGGGACGACGCCGGCGACGCGCTGGTCGACGAGCTCATCCTGACATTCATGCGCGAGACCAACGAACGGCTGACGCGCATTCCGGAAGCCCTGGCGTCGGACAGGATCGACGACGTTGCCGCGGATGCACACGCCATGAAGAGCAGTTCCGGAACATTCGGAGCGCTGCTGCTCGAGCGGCTCGCCGCCGATCTGGAGGCGGCAGCCATGGGCGGCGACGCCGGGCGTGCCGGGGCGCTCGCCGAGAGGCTGCCGGCCATCGTCGAGACGACCTGGCAGGCCTTCGCGGAGCGCGGTTATGCGCTGAAGCCCGAAGAGGACGGAAGCTGACGGCGGCTCAGGACTCGGCGTCCTCGCTTTCCCAGCTCAGCTTCTTGCGGTAGATGGTCGACGGCGAAATACCCAGCCGCGCCGCGGCCTTCGGAATGTTCCCGTCACATGCCGCGATCGCGCGCTCGATGAAATCGCGCTCGATCTTCCACAGCGGTACGATCTCGTCCTCGCTGTCGAAACTCGCGGCTCCATTCGCCACGCCGGCCGGGGCGGGCGCGGCGACATCTCCCTCCGCAGCCGGCTCGGCCGGGCCGGCGGCCGGCATTCCGATCTTGCCGAGCGGCGGCGGCAGCATCTCGGACGTGACCAGCTCGCCGTCGTGCAGGACGACGATGTTGCGGATCACGTTCTGCACCTGCCGAATGTTGCCCGGCCAGTTGTAGTCGTTGATGATCTTCTCGGTTTCCTTGTCGAACCCGGTGAAGCCCTTGCCTTCTTCCTTCGCGTACTCGGCGAGGAAGTGGCGGGCAATCTCGATCACGTCGCCGGTACGCTCACGCAGCGGCGGCAGCTGGATCGGGATGACGTGCAGGCGATAGTACAGGTCCTCGCGGAAGCGGCCGCCCTCGACCTCCGCCAGCGGATCGCGGTTGGTCGCGCAGATGAACCGGACGTCGACCTTCTCTACCTTCGATCCGCCGACTTTTTGCAGCGTGCCGGTCTGGATGAATCGCAGCAGCTTGGTCTGCAGCGAGAGGTCCATCTCGCAGATCTCGTCGAGGAACAGCGTGCCGCCCGAGGCTCGGGACGCGGCGCCTTCGCGGTCGGCGTGGGCGCCGGTGAACGCCCCCTTCACGTGGCCGAAGATCTCCGACTCCATCAGCTCCTTCGGAATCGCGCCGCAGTTGATCGCAACGAACGGGCCTGTCTTGCGCGGACTCTGGCGATGGATCGCCTCGGCGGCGACCTCCTTGCCGGTTCCCGACTCGCCGGTGATGAACACGGTGGCCTTAGAGGCGGCGGCCGCGTCGATGGTTCGATAGACCGCCTGCATCGCGAGCGACGATCCGATGAAACCGAAATAGCTGTCGCGTGCGCTGCCCCGCATCGTCTCGACGATCGCCGAGAGCGACCGGTGCTTGAGCGCGTTGCGCACGGTCACCAGCAGGCGTTCCGCCTTGATCGGCTTGACGATGAAGTCGTAGGCGCCGGATTTCATCGCGTCGACCGCGACGTTGATCGAGCCGTTCGCGGTGATGACGACGACCTCGGTCGGCATTTCCCGCTCGTGGATCTCCTTGAGAATGTCCAGACCGTCCATGTCGGGCAGACGGAGGTCCAGAAGCACGACGCCGGGCGGCTCCGCCTCGAGGGCCTTGAGAGCTTCCTTGCCGGTGCCGACGACCGTCAGTTCGACGTCTTCCTTGTCGAGGTACTGCTCATAGAGACGCGCCAGCGACGGCGTGTCTTCAACCAGGAGTACAGTAGAGGTGCTCATCGCCTTACGTTCCGCCCCTTCCTTCGGAGCCGGCTCCCTCGCTGCAGGATACGATCGCAACCCACGGTCCGGACGATCGGCTCCATGCGCACGATATAGCAAGGGTATGGGTTCCGGATGCAAGCCATTTGTGAACCCATTGTCCCGGCTATTGGTTAGCAATTTGCAAAAATCCGCGCACATATGTGCGGTCCGCCGTCGACCGCCGGGCGGGCAATCCGACGCCGTCGCCGGCCCGCCGCAAGCGGGAGGCAAGCCGCCGGGAAATTCAACGGTCTGTTAACTTTACATAGGCATTCTACTGGGCGAGACTGCGCACATGGAAAAGCTGATCGACACAGTCGAGGCGGAGATCACCTGCTCGCAGTGCGGGCGGAAGGAGAAGCACGCCGTGTCGTGGTACCTGGAGAACACGTCGTCCACCTGCCCGATGTGCGGCGAGACGCAAGACCTCACGGCGCCGGAATGGAAGGCCAAGATCCAGGCCTATATCGACGCCTGCCAGGGCTTCGACGGCTGATCGCCGCGCGCGTGCCGGACAGCACGCAGCAGCACGTAAAGAAAGCAACCGCCCGGGAGATGATCCCGGGCGGTTTTCGTTTCGGCTCGTCCGTTCGGTCAGTCGCGACTGCCGAACAGATGCAGCAGGAACAGGAACAGGTTGAGGAAGTCGAGATACAGGCGCACCGCTCCGAAAACGGCGGTCCTGTTCATGACGTCCGTACCTGCCGTCTCGTCGTACGAGCGCCGGATGATTTGCGTGTCGTAGGCGGTCAGCCCGGTGAAGACGAGCACGCCGATGACCGACAGCGCCCAGTCGAGTGCCGCGCTCTGCAGGAACAGATTCACGACCATGGCGACGAGCAGGCCGATCAGGCCCATGATCAGGAAGTTGCCGACGCCCGTCAGGTCGCGGCGCGTGGTGTAGCCGTAAAGGCTCATCGCGGCGAACATCGACGTCGTGATGAAGAAGACGCGGGCGATCGACGACCCCGTATAGGCGAGGACTATCGGCGCCAGCGACAGGCCCAGCAGCGCGCTGAACACCCAGTACAGCATCTGCGCGCCGGCGGCGGATTTGACCGCCCGAAAGCCGAAGAAGATGATGCCGAGCGGCGCCAGCAGCACGACCCAATAGACGATCGCGTTGCCGAACACGAAGTTGAGAATGGCGGGCGATGATGCCGTCACATATGCGACGATGCCGGTGACCGCAAGGCCGGCCGCCATGTAGTTGTACACGCGCAGCATGTACGCGCGCAGGCCCTCGTCGAGCTCGGCCGTGCGTGCGCCAGTACCCGTGACAACCTGAGTACGCGGATCGAGTGCCATGTATCCTCTCTCTGAATGCCAACTGTTCGGAACCAAGCGTTCCACGTCTGGTAATATTGGCACAGGGGATTAACGAATCAACAACAAGCGATTCGAAATTCCCGGCAAGGGACGACGGATTTCGGGAGACCGAGCATGGGTTCCGGGTTTTCCGGCAAGCGCGTCATCGTGACGGCCGGGGCGGCCGGCCTCGGGCTCGCGATCGCGCGGGCGTTCAGCGACGCCGGCGCGCGGGTCCATGTCTGCGATGTCGATGGCGACGCGCTGGCCGCCGCCGGCGCGGCGATCCCCGGTCTCGGCACGACGCTGGCGGACGTCGCCGAAGCGGCCGATGTCGACCGGCTGTTCGACGAGGCGTCGGGGGCGCTGGGCGGCCTCGATATCCTGATCAACAACGCCGGCATCGCCGGGCCGACGGCGCCGGCGGAAGCGGTCTCGCCCGAGGACTGGCGGCGCACCATCGCCGTCGATCTCGACGGCGCGTTCCTGTGCGCGCGGCGGGCGATTCCGCTGCTGCGCGCGGCCGGCGGCGGCAGCATCGTCAACATCGCCTCGACCGCGGGGCTGCTCGGCTTTCCCAACCGCAGCCCTTACGCGGCGGCCAAGTGGGGCCTCGTCGGTCTGACCAAGACGCTGGCCATGGAGCTCGGCTCGGACGGCATCCGGGTCAACGCGATCTGCCCGGGCAGCATCGCCGGCCCGCGCATGGACCGCGTGATCGCCGCGGAGGCACGGCGGCGCGGCAACGACGAGGACGCCGTGCGCGAGTCCTATGTGCGGCAGGTCTCGCTGCGCTGCTTCGTCGAGCCCGCCGATATCGCCGGCATGGTGCTGTTCGTCTGCTCGCCCGCCGGTGCCCGCATCTCGGGCCAGGCGCTCGCCGTCGATGGCCATACCGAGACGCTCGCCACCTAGGCCGGCTCCTAGTCGGTGCGCAGCAGCGGCGCCGCCTTCTGGCCGAGGGCGCGCCACGCGCCGATGATGCCGAACACCATCGTCGCGGCCACGCAGATCAGCGTGGTCCAGAGCATGGCGCCGGGCGAGAACGACCAGTCGACATGCATGACGCCGACGGTGACCGCCCACGCCGCCGCGGAGCCCGCCGCCGCGGCGATCACCGCGGTGACGAGACCGAGCAGCGCGAACTCGATCAGGTAGGCGGACAGCACGTCGGCGCGGGTCGCGCCCAGGGTCTTGAGCACGACGGCATCGTAGATGCGCTGCCGTCGCCCCGCGGCGATGGCGCCGGACAGCACGAGCACGCCGGCGACGATCGCGATCGCCGCGATCGCCTTCATCGCGATCTCGATCGAGGCCAGGATGCCGTTCACCTCGGCCATGACCTCGCGGACGCGGATCGCCGAGACGTTCGGGAACCGCTCGGTGACCGCGGCCTCGAGCGCGTCCTCGCCGGCCGCGCCGATCTGCACCGTGGCGATGCTGGTCTGCGGCGCGCCGTCGAGCGCGCCCGGGGCGAAGATGACGACGAAATTCATGCCAAGCGTCGACCAGTCGATCTCGCGAAGATTGGCGATGCGGGCCTCGAACGGCCGCCCGAGGATGTTGAAGCCGACCGTGTCGCCGACGCCGATGCCGAAGGCGGCGGCGGCTTCGGCGTCGAACGAGATCAGCGCCGGGCCGTCATAGTCCGCCGGCCACCACTCGCCCTCGATGATCCGGCTGCCGCGGTCGGGCGGCGTGCGCGACCAGGTCAGGCCGCGATCGCCGCGCGTGATCCAGGCATAATCCGGCGGCGGCGTGAGGTCGGCGACCGGCGTGCCCGCCATCGAGGTGATGCGGCCGCGCAGCATGGGCACGCTGCGCATGTTGCCGGCGCCCGGGAAGTCGCGCACGAGCTGCTCGAATTCGGCGATCTGCGCGGGCTGAAGGTCGATGAAATAGAAGGCCGGCGCCTCCTCCTCGATGATCGCGTCGATCTGGCGGCTGAGATTTCGCTCGATCATCATGATCGCGACCAGGACGGTAATCCCGAGCCCGAGCGAGAGCACGACGCTGGCGGTCGGCGCCCCGGGCCGGTGCAGATTCGCGATGGCGAGGCGCAGCCTTGGACGCCGCGGCCGCGGCCACGAGCGGGCGACGCGGACCGCCGCGAGGGCGGCGAGGCGGAAGGCGGCGAAGGCGGCGGCGGCGCCGGCGACGAACCACAGCGCGAAATGCGTCTCGCGGGCGCTGGCCAGCGTCAGCCCGGCGAGCACGAGCACGAGTCCGGCGAGGACCGCGAGATCGCGCCAGCCGGGCCGGCCGCGCAGCGGCGCGACGGTCCGGCGGAACAGCGCCGCGGCCGGAACGTTGCGGGCGAGCGCCAGCGGCCACAGCGAGAAGACGAGGGTGACGAGCACGCCGAACCCGGCCGCCAGCGCCAGCGGCCCGGGATAGAGACCCGGCGACAGCTCTACCGGCAGCACGTTTGCCAGCAGCGGGGCGGCAATCAACGGCGCGAGTCCCCCGGCAAGCAGCCCGAGGCCGATGCCGATCGCGGCCAGCGCCAGGACCTGCAGCAGGTAGATCCAGAGCACGAGCCGCGCCGGCGCCCCGAGGCACTTCAGGGTGGCGATCGTGGCCGTGCGCTGGGCGAGGAACGCGTGTACCGCGTTGCCGACGCCGACACCGCCGATCAGCAGCGCGGAGAGGCCGACCAGCGTCAGAAACAGCGTCAGCCGGTCGATGAAGCGGGTCAGGCCCGGCGCCGCGCCGGAGACATCGCGGATGCGCCAAGGCGCGTCCGGGAACGCACGAGTCAGGCGGCTGCGGAAGGATTTCGCGTCGGTCCCCGGTGGCAGCACGAGCCGGTACTTGTAGTCCGAAAGGCTGCCGGGCTGCAGCAGGTTCGCCGCCGCCAGCCCCTCGTGCGAGACGAGGACCGACGGGCCGAGCTGGATGCCGCGCGTCGCCCGGTCCGGCTCGCGGATCAGTGCGGCGGTGATGCGCAGCACCGTATCGCCGACGGCAAGTTCGTCGCCGACCGCGAGCCCCAGTCGCCGCAACAGCGAATCGTCGACGACGGCGCCGAAGCGGCCGTCGCGGGCCGCGATCGCCGTGTCGAGGTCGGTCTCGCCGCGCAGCGCGACCGTGCCGACCAGCGGGTAGGGCTCGTCGACGGCCCGCATCTCGACGAGCTGGCGCGATTCGCCGTCGGGCCGGCGCGCCATGGCGCGAATCTCGACGACGCGCGAGATGGTCGTTGCGTTGGCCTCCAGCCAGGCGATCTGGGCCTCGGTGGCCGGGCGATGGTGGATGCGCAGCTCGATGTCGCCGCCGAGCAGCGCCCGCGCCTCGCGCGCGAGTCCGGCCTCGACCGCCGCCGACAGCGAGCCGACGGCGGCGATCGCCGCGGTGCCCAGCGTCAGGCAGGCGAGAAAGATGCGGAAGCCGCGGAACCGGCTGTGGAAACCGCCGCGCAGCTCGCGCCGCGCCAGCCGGAAGGCGAGCGCCGGGGACGCCGCCGCGGTCGGCGGCGCGCTCATCGCGGCGCGTCCGCGGCCTGCGTGGCGCCGCCGACGATGAGCCCGTCGGCGATGCGGATCTCGCGATCGCAGCGCCCCGCCAGCGCCGGGTCGTGCGTGATCAGCAGCAGGGTCGAGCCCTTCTCCGCCGACAGCTGCAGCATCAGCTCGATGATCTGCGCGCCGGTGTCGCCGTCGAGATTCCCCGTCGGCTCGTCGGCGAGCAGGAGGTGCGGCTCGGTCACGAAGGCACGCGCCAGCGCGACGCGCTGCTGCTCGCCACCCGAAAGTTCGCCCGGGTAATGGCCGGTGCGGGGGCCGAGTCCGACGGAGTTGAGGGCCGCCGCCGCGCGCTCGAACGCATCGGGCCGGCCGGCGAACTCCAGCGGCACGGCGACGTTCTCGAGCGCCGTCATCGTCGGCACGAGGTGGAACGACTGGAACACGACGCCGACATGCTCGCGACGGAACAGGGCGAGCTCGTCCTCGTCCATCCGCGTCAGCTGCTGGCCGGCGACGCGCACCGATCCGGCGGTCGCAGTCTCGAGTCCGGCGATCACCATCATCAGCGACGACTTGCCGGCGCCGGACGCGCCGACCAGGGCGACGCGCTCGCCGCGCGCGATTTCCATGTCGATGCCGCGCAGGATGTGCACCGCACCGGCGCCGCTGGTCAGCGTCAGCTCGACGCCGGACAGCTCGACGATCGGCGCGCTGCTTTCTTCGGGGCTTGTCTTCGGTCCGTGCATCGCCAAGTTGAAGGGAATTAATCCCGCCCTTTCGTGTTCTTCATACAGCGGTTGCGGTACGCTTGCGGTGGTGCAGCTATGACGGCAGACGATCGATGAGGCGCATCTTCAACCCGCCCGGGTCGGGTCGCCACACATATTGTGCGGCGCGCCGGCCTTTCAATCCATGGCCGGCGATCTCGGCGGCCATGCTGGCGGCGCTCGTCCTGCTTGCCGGCGTCGCCGCGGCCCGCACCGCCGAGCCGGCCGTCGTGCTCGCGCTCGGCGACAGCCTTACCGCGGGCTACGGGCTGCCGCCGGACAAGAGCTTTCCGGCCCAGCTCGAGGGCGCGCTCGCCGAGCGCGGCCGCGCCGTGCGCGTGATCAACGGCGGCGTCTCGGGCGACACCAGCGCCGGCGGGCTGGCGCGCATCGACTGGCTGCTCGCCGAAAAACCGGACCTCGTCATCGTCGAGCTCGGCGCCAATGACGGGCTGCGCGGCTTCGACCCGGCGGTGACGAAGCGCAATCTCGACCGCATTCTCGACAAGATCCGCCGCTCGGGCGCGCGCGTCCTGCTGACCGGCATGAAGGCGCCGCCCAATCTGGGACGGGCCTACGGCCGCGAATTCTCCGCGCTCTACGAGGAACTGGCGGAAACGCATGGCGTGCCGCTCTACCCGTTCTTCCTCGACGGCGTCGTCGCCGACCCGGCGCTGAACCTGGCGGACGGCATACATCCGACGGCCGAGGGCATCGCCGTCATCGTCGAGCGCATCGTGCCGATGGTGCTGGCCGCACTCGACGGGGACGGCGGTTGAGCGGCGGCCCCGAATTCGGCGCCGCGCACGCGACCGGCGAGCATTGGCGCGACGCCGCCGGCGAGATCGTCGTCGGCCTCGGCACGCTGGCGCGCGAGCACCGGCTGGGGTTCGTCTTCGTCGCCGAGGCCTTCGCCGGCGAGCTTGCGGACATCGAGATTTTCCTGCGCCAGACGACCGGCGTGCAGCACTGGGTCGGTGCCGCCGGCCCGGGCGTCTGCGGCTTGCGCGCCGAGTATCTCGAGGCGCCGGCGATGTCGGTGCTCGTCGCGCCGATCGCCGATGACGGATTCAGGATTTTCGACAGCGGCGACGGCGACGCCGCCGCGATCGTGGCCGACAACCGCGCGTGGCTCTCCGCCGCGGACCCGGCGCTGGCGGTCGTGCACGCCACTCCCGGCCATGCCTCGATCCAGAAGCGCGTCGCCGAGCTGGCGCACGAGTCTAACGCCTATCTCGTCGGCGGGCTCACCGCGGTCACCGGCATGCCGGGGCAGATCGTCGGCAAACGGACGGGCGGCGGCCTGTCGGGCGTCTTCCTGTCGTCGCACGCGGTGCCGGTCGCGGTCGGACTGACCCAGGGCTGCTCGCCGATCGGGCCCGCGCACACGGTGACGCGGGCCGACGGAAACATCCTGATCGAACTGGATGAACAGCCGGCGCTCGAGGTCTTCAAGCACGATATCGGCGAGCCGTTGTCGCGCGACCTGCGCCAGACCGGCGGCCTGATCTTCGCGGCGCTCGCGGTGTCCGGCTCGGACACCGGCGACTATCTGGTGCGCAACCTCATGGGCATCGATCCGGAGAACGGGCTCGTCGCGATCGGCGACGTCGTCGCCAGGGGCGACCGCGTGATGTTCTGCCGGCGCGACGGCGGCACCGCCGAGGAGGACCTCCGGCGCATGCTCGACCGGCTGAGCCGGCGCGCCGCGGGCGGCATCCGCGGCGGGCTCTACTACAGCTGCATCGCCCGCGGGCCGAACCAGTTCGGGCCCGGAAACCGCGAGCTGGGCATGATCGCCGACACGCTGGGCGATTTCCCGATCGCCGGCATGTTTGCCAATGGCGAGATCAACCACGATCGGCTATACGGCTATACCGGCGTGCTGACGCTGTTCCTCTGACCAAGACCGACCCCGGCCCGGCGCCGCGCCTCCGCAACCGATGATCCGTCTTTTCGTCGCCATCCCACTGCCCGAACGCGTCAGGATGCAGCTGGCATCCGTGCAGTCGGGTCTGCAGGGGGCGCGCTGGATCAGGCCCGAGAACATCCACCTGACGCTGCGCTTCATCGGCGAGGTCCCGAACGACGTGGCTGCCGACATCGACGCCGCCCTCGGCAGCATCGAGGCGCCGCGCTTCACCGTCGAGATCGACGGCATCGGCAGCTTCAAGCGCGGCAAGCATCCGCACGCGCTCTGGGCCGGCATCGCCCGGACGGAGCCGCTGATGCGCCTGCAGGCGAAGATCGAGTCGGCGCTGGTCCGCGCCGGCCTCGACCCCGAGGAACGCAAGTTCGCGCCACATGTGACGCTGGCGCGGCTCAGGGACGTGCGCCGCGGCCGCGTAGAGGCCTGGGCCCAGGCGCACGGCTCGTTCCGCGCGACGCCGTTCGAGGCCGACAGGTTCGTGCTGTTCTCGAGCTTCCTCGCCTCCGCGGGCGCTATCTACACGCCGGAGCGCGAATACGAGCTCAAGGGGTAGGGGGCGATCACCACGTCTTCGCCCAATCGGGCGGCGGTATGGCCTGAAATCGGTCACCGTTGAAGTCGGCGAGCTCGCGGCTCTTGCCCGGATCGAATATTCCTCTCGTTTGCGGCGATAGCCGGAACAGCTTGCCTTCCTTCGCATAGAGCAGATCGCCGTTGCGGTCCCAGTCGGCCCAGTCGGTGCGGCCGAGCGGGACCGTCTCGCTGTCGGGCGCAACGATCTCGTGGCTTACGATATTCCATCGTGCGTCACGCTCCCCGTAGCCGTGATGGATCATCCGCAGCCGCGCGCCGATATCCGGACGCGGGTTGTCTCGCTGCCAGATTTCCGCTGGGTGAAAGAGGAACGAGATGCCGATCCTGTCCCGGTCCCGCCGCGATAAATCGACGCGTGTGGCAGGTTGGGCCATGCGCCAACCGTCGCGCATCAGCCGCAGACTGTAGATCGGGTCGTCCTCACCGCCCCATCCGCCCGAGCATAGCGTAATGCCAACCGGTCGAGCGAAGCCCTCCGCAAGCGCCGGGTTACCTTCGTGATTCAGCCAGAGCGTGCGCTTGTTCTCGAACTGTCCGCCGCC
>JBFHDX010000045.1:0-28042 GCA_041584475.1 Alphaproteobacteria bacterium | reverse complement strand
CTGGAAATTGTTCTCGGTGCGCACCGACTGGAAGAACAGCAGCGGATCCGTGATGCGGTACCGGGTATAGGCATCGACATTGATGCGCTTCTTGTCGATCAGCTGCACCTGCACCGCCGGCGGATCGAGATCGAGAACGCGCCTGTCGTAGAACACGACGTCCTCGGCCACCGGGTACTTCCACCGCAGGCCAGGCTCCTTTATCACGCGCTTCGGTTCGCCGAAGCGCAGGACGATAGCCTGTTGGCTCTGATGAACGGTGAACAGGAACGAGCCGGCCGCGAAGAGTGCCAGCACGACGAGCACCAGGACGGCTACAAGCATGTTCTTTCCCATGGTCTTGCTCCCTCGCGGCTATTTATTGTTGGCGGGCTGCACCGCACGGCGCTGCAGCTCCGGCAGCGGCAAATACGGGACGACGCCGCTACCCTCGGCGCTCGGGTCGATGATGACCTTGTTGGCGCGGCTGAAGATCTCGCCCATCGTCTCGAGATACATGCGCCGACGCGTCACCTCCGGCGCCAGTCGGTAGGCCTCGTAGACCGAAAGAAACCGCTGCGCCTCACCCTCGGCTTCGTTGACCTGGCGCTCGCGGTACGCGGTTGCGTCCTGGATCATCTGTTCCGCCTGGCCACGGGCCTCGGGAACGATCGAATTCGCATAGGCCTGCGCCTCGTTCTGCAGCCGCTCCTTGTCCTGGCGCGCACGTTGCACGTCGTTGAAAGCGTCGATGACCTCCTTCGGCGGATCGGACTGCTGCAGCTGCACGCCGGTGATCTCGATGCCGGCCGCGTAATCGTCGAGGATCGCCTGCAGCAATTCGCGCGTGCCCTGCTCGATGTCCTCGCGGCCGATCGTCACCGCGCGGTCGAAGCTCGTCTGCCCGACCACCTCGCGCATGGCGCTCTCGGCCACCACCTTCACCGTTACGTCTGGATTGCGGATGTTGAACAGGTAATTGCCGGCGTCCTTGATCTTCCAAAGGACGGTGAAGTCGATGTCGACGATGTTCTGGTCGCCGGTCAGGATCAGGCTCTCCTCGGGCTTGTCGCGCTGCCCGCCGGGGCGGCCGCGCGTGCCGCCGAAGCTCTCGTAGCCGATGTCGATCTTGTTGACCTGCGTCACCTTCGGTTTCTCGACGTCGCCGAACGGTGGCGGCGGGTTCCAGTGCAGGCCGGGGCCCGTGGTGTTGATCCACTTGCCGAAGATCAACTCGATGCCCTGTTCGTCGGCCTCCACCTTGTAGAAACCGCCGACCGCGACCCAGGCGACCGCGGCAACCACCACGAGCAGCGCGATCAATCGGCCCGAGCCCCCGCTCGGCACGTATTTCTTGACGCGGTCCTGGCTGCGCCGCAGCAGTTCCTCGATGTCCGGCGGTTCGCCGCCGCCGCCCCACGGGCCCTTGCCGCCACCGCCGCCACCGCCGCCACCCCAGGGGCCGCCGCCATTCTGATTGGACCAAGGCATGACTATCGCTTCCTGACTGTACGTCGCCGTTGACAGAGTTAAATGCGCGAACCAACCCTAACCGGGGTTTCCAAACGCCGCTTGGGTCACATATATGTCACCCGACCCCCCGGCGCAAACCGCAAGCGGCTGCGACCGGGCAAAATGACTGGGAATCCAGAGGATAAATAATATGGGGCAGGTTACCGAACAGCAGATTCTCGACGCCCTCGCGTCGGTCCGGGACCCCGATCGCGGCAAGGACGTGGTCTCGCTGGGAATGGTCAGCGGGCTGGTGGTCAGGGACGGCAATGTCGCCTTCGCGATCGAGGTCGATCCGGAGCGCGGCGACAAACTCGAGCCGCTGCGCAAGCAGGCCGAGAAAACCGTGCACGCGCTGCCCGGGGTGCTGTCGGTCAGCGTCGTCCTTACCGCCGAGCGCGCCGCGGGCCAGGGCCGGGGCCCGACGCCGGCGGCTCAGCGCGGCGCGGCCGGGCCGGACAAGAATCCGGGAATTCCGGGGGTCAGCCACATCATCGCCGTGGCCAGCGGCAAGGGTGGCGTCGGCAAATCGACCGTTGCGGCGAATCTCGCCATCGCGCTGGCCGCCGCCGGCCATCGCGTCGGCATGCTCGACGCCGATATCTATGGACCATCGCAGCCGCGCATGCTGGGCATCGCCGGCCGGCCGATCAGCCACGACAACAAGACGCTCGAGCCGATGGAGAATTACGGCGTCCGCGTGATGTCGATGGGCTTCCTGGTGCCCGAGGAGTCGCCGATGATCTGGCGCGGCCCGATGGTCATGAGCGCGATCCAGCAGATGCTGCGCGAGGTCAACTGGGGCGAACTCGACGTCCTCGTCGTCGACATGCCGCCCGGCACCGGCGACGCGCAGCTAACCCTGGCGCAGCAGGTGCCGCTGGCCGGCGCCGTGATCGTCTCGACGCCGCAGGACATCGCGCTGCTCGACGCGCGCAAGGGCTTGAACATGTTCCGCAAGGTCGAGGTGCCGGTGCTCGGCATCATCGAGAACATGAGCTACTTCGCCTGTCCGAACTGCGGCCACCGCAGCGAGATCTTCAGCCACGGCGGCGCCCACAAGGAAGCCGATCGCCTCGGCGTCGACTTCCTCGGCGAGGTGCCGCTGGATATCGAGATCCGCGAGACCTCGGACGGCGGCCGCCCGGTCGTCGTCAGCCGTCCGGACAGCGCCAACGCGAAGGTCTTCATGGACGTCGCGGCCCGCATCTGGGCCAAGCTCGACGCCGGCGCCGATGCCGGCCGCCGGGGGAGGCCGAAGATCGTCGTCCAGTAGGCGGGCGCCGTAGCACCGATCCGGCGCGTTGCCATCGTCCACGCACGCGGTGCGCCTTCGGAGCGCCGACCGCCCTTTCGCGCCGGACCGAATGTCGAGCTCTTCCGGGTACCGGATCGACGGGCCGACGGCCCGCGCGGGGTTGCATGCGCGCCGCCGTTGCGTGACACTCGCCGCCGCACGATCAACAGGGAAGCGGGAGACAGGAGACAAATGATGGAGTCACGCGCCGCGGTCGCCTTCGGGGCGGGGGAGAAGCTCGCCATCGAGACCGTCCGGGTCGACGGCCCGAAGCAGGGCGAGGTACTGGTCGAGGTGCACGCGACCGGCGTCTGCCACACCGACGAATTCACCCGGTCCGGGGCCGATCCGGAGGGGTTGTTCCCGGCGATCCTGGGGCACGAGGGGGCGGGCGTCGTGGTCGAGACCGGGCCGGGCGTCACCACGCTCAAGAAGGGGGATCACGTGATCCCGCTCTACACGCCGGAATGCCGGCAGTGCGAATACTGCACGTCGGGCCGCACCAATCTGTGCCAGGCGATCCGCGAGACGCAGGGGCGCGGCGTCATGCCCGACGGCACCAGCCGCTTCTCGCTCGGCGGGGAGAAATTGTTCCATTACATGGGCACGTCGACCTTCTCCAACTACACGGTGATGCCCGAGATCGCCGCCGCGAAGATCCGCGAGGACGCGCCGTTCGACAAGGTCTGCTATATCGGCTGCGGCGTCACCACCGGGATCGGTGCGGTGATCAACACGGCCAAGGTCAGGCCCGGCGACAACGTCGTCGTCTTCGGGCTCGGCGGCATCGGCCTCAATGTCATCCAGGGCGCACGCATGGTCGGCGCGAACATGATCGTCGGCGTCGACATCAACCCGGCGCGCAAGGCGCTGGGCGAGAAATTCGGCATGACCCATTTCGTCAACCCGAAGGAGGTGGAAGGCGATCTCGTCCCCTATCTCGTCGACCTGACGAAGGGCGGCGCCGACCACAGCTTCGAGTGCATCGGCAATGTCGACGTCATGCGCCAGGCGCTGGAATGCTGCCACAAGGGCTGGGGCGAGAGCACCATCATCGGCGTCGCGGGCGCCGGCCAGGAGATCTCCACGCGCCCGTTCCAGCTGGTCACCGGCCGCGTCTGGCGCGGCACCGCCTTCGGCGGCGCCAAGGGACGCACCGACGTGCCCAGGATCGTCGACTGGTACATGGAGGGGAAGATCAACATCGACGATCTGATCACCCACACCATGCCGCTGGAAAACATCAACGAGGCCTTCGACCTCATGCATGCGGGCACGTCGATCCGCAGCGTCGTGACGTTCTGACCCGGTCCCGCGACCCGCGGACGTCGCGACTCGAGCTCAGCCCTCCGGCGCCTCGCCGCCGGCGCTCGCCGCCGGTGGCGTCGCGTCCGGCGCGATATAGAGGATCCACTCCCCGGAATCCGGCTTCTCCCGGTTCGGCATCAGCACGATGCGCGTCTGTTCGTCGATGCGCCCGGCGATATAGCGGTAGCGCGCGCCGCCGCCGACGTTGCGTTCGCGCATCTCGCACACCTTGAGCATGAGGGCCATGACCGCCTCCCGTTTACCCGCCTGTCGGCCGCCAGTTTGGCGGCATCCCGGCGGCGGTGCAAGTCGGCCTCAGGGCCGGATGGTGATCGGCGTGCCGTCGGCGACCGAATTCCAGATGATGTCCATCGCGGCGTTCGACACGGCGATGCAGCCGGCCGTCCAGTCATCGCGGAACAAGGCGGCGAGCCGCGGCGTACCGTGGATGAAGATGGCGCCGCCCGGCGCTACGCCGCGCTCACGCGCGCGCTCCCGGTCGCGGGGCCGCGGGTAGGAGATGTGGATCGAGCGGTAGAACTTGCTGTCGGGGTTGCGCCAGTCGAGCACGTAGCGGCCTTCCGGCGTGCGCCCGTCGCCTTCCTGCTGCTTGTGGCCCTCGGGCGCGAACCCCAGCGCAACGGGGAAGCTGGCGACCACTTCGCCGTCGCGCAGCAGCTTGAGCTCCCGGTCGCTCTTGTCGACGACGACCTCGTCGGCGGGCCCGGGGTCGTGCGCGTCTACCGGGAACGCGGGCCCGAGCCCCATCGCCGCCAGCAGCACGATAGCGATCCGCCCGGGCGCCGTCATGATCACCCCACCATCTGGTCGAACCCTGTTCTCCTGTTTAAGGCAAAGAGGTTTACGCGGGGATAACGGCCACATCAGGGCAGGATGGTGATCGGCGTGCCGTCGGGAACGACGTCCCAGATGATGTCGATGTCCGGATTCGCCACGGCAATGCAGCCGTTCGTCCAGTCACGGTCGAGCAGAACCGGGTCCGGCGTGCCGTGTATGAAGATATCGCCGCCGGCATCGACGTCGCGCGCGAAGGCCTGCGCCAGATCCTCGGCACCGGGATAGGAAATGTGGATGGCCCGATGGAAGCGGCTGCTCGGCTGCCGCCAGTCGAGCACGTACTCGCCCTCCGGCGTCCTCAGGTCGCCGCGCTGCCGCTTCGGCCCGACCGGTTCGCGCCCGAGGCTGACCGGCACCCAGGCGAGGACGCGGCCGGCGCGCATCAGGTAGAGGCGCCGCTCGGCCTTGTGCACGACGACGCGGTCGACCGGCCCGATGCCGGCATGCGCCAGCCGCAGCGGCTCCGCTGCCGGCGGCTCCTCCGGCGGCGGCGTCGCGACCGGCGTTTGCGCTGGCGGCGGCGCGCAGGCCCACAGCGCGAGCGACAGCAGGGCCGCCGCGGCGCGCGACGGCAGCGTCGCCGACTTGCCGGCCCGCGCGGTCAGCCGCGGCCGAGAACCTCCATCAGCTCGTCCCATTCGCGCCTGGAAAGTCCGCTGGTTTCCTGCGTGACCTCTTCGCCCGCGAGCATCCGGCGCACGATCTCGATGCCGCTGCGCGACAGCGGTGCGCTGCCGACCACGTAATCCTCGAACGCCTCGCAGGCGATCGGCACCCAGCGCCTCGTGACGTCCAGCAATGCCTCCGCATAGACGCGGATCTCGTACTGGGCGTGCACGTCGGCACGAAGCGACATGAAGTGGAAAAGATTGTGCAGGTCGATCTTCCAGTACCACTGCGTATAGACGTTGAGCGGCAGGTTCATGCGCGCGAGCTCGCGCGCAAGCCCCAGCCTCTGCGGATCGCGGACGTTGCCCTCGGCATCCTCGTTCAGCATTTCCTCGTAATGCGCGTAGCACTGCGCGGCATCGTCGCGCAGCAGGCCGAGCACGCGATCGGCCTCGGCCCCCTGCAGCACGTCGCCGCGGCCCTGGCGATTGGTCTGCGACTGGGCCGCGAGATTTTCCGGGGCGGGCACGTAGAACTCGCGGTCGAGGATCGAATAGCGCGCGGAATACTCGTTGACGTTGGCGGTACGGTGGCGGATCCACTGCCGCGCCACGAAGACCGGCAGCTTGACGTGGAACTTGATCTCGCACATCTCGAACGGCGTCGTGTGCCGGTGGCGCATGAGGTAGCGGATCAATCCGCGATCGTTGGAGATCTGGCGCGTGCCCTTGCCGTACGAGACCCGCGCCGCCTGAACGATCGCCGAATCGTCTCCCATGTAGTCGACGACGCGTACGAAGCCGTGATCGAGCACCTGAATCGGCTGGTAGAGAATATCCTCGAGCGCCGGCACCGTCGCCCGGCGGGTCTGCAGGCTCGTCGCGCGGTGTTCCTCCACTTCCCTCGCTTGTTCCGGCGTCAGCGGCATCGCTCTCTCCCGTGGCTCGACCCGTCCGTTATAGGCCGGCACGATCATCGACCCAAGAGCGATTGCGAGGGCAGGACGAATTCGACGGAAGGGCGCCGCGCCCGGACAGCGTGCCGGCCCTGCGCGGCTCACGGCGCGACGCGACGCGCGAGGCGACGGGGCTGCAGCAGACCGCGGGCGACGACCGGATAGTGGTCGGAGCCGCCGGCCTCGAGCACCGCGGCATCGAACAGGACGACGCCGCGTCCGAGGATCTGATCGATCCGGAAGAGGGCCGGCAGCGGGACGACCGCGCCCGGCCAGGTCGGCGCGCAGCGCGCACCGCGCCCCTCGCAGGCATCCGCGAAGCCCGCTTCGGCGAGCAGCGAAACCGCCGCCTGTCCGGGCCATTCGTTGACGTCGCCGAGGATGATCGCCGGTCCGTCCGACGCCCGAAGATGCCGCAACAGCTCGGTCGCCTGGGTCAGCCGCGCCGATCGGTTGCGCTGATACTTTCGCCACAGATTGCCGCCCGACCACCATCCCGCCTGCGGCGGCACGAGATGAACGCAGACGACGTCGAGCGTGCCGGCGGGCAGCTCCACCGCCGCCGCCGCGGCGGGCAGGTACTTCATGCCGAGCGTCAGGACGCGCCGGTCGGTCAGCGGATAGCGGCTGGCGATGCCGATACCCTGCGTGCCCGGGCGCGGCTCGAACAGCCGGTGGCCATATGCGGTGCCGAGCCTCGTCTCGAACGCGGCCGCCAGCGCCGGCGTCAGTTCCTGCAGGCAGAGCACATCCGCCGCCGCCGCCGCGATGGCATCGAGCGCTTCGGCGGCAGGCGCGCCGCCGCGCAAAATGTTGAACGACAGGATCGAGACCGATGCGGTCGCGGGCCGCGCCGCCAGCCACTCCTGCGGGGTCGTGCGGCTCGGCCAGACCCAGACGGCGGCGACGGCGACCGGCAGGGCGCAGAGCAGGGTCGCGCGTCGCAGCCGGCGGACGGCGCGGGGTCGGTTGCGGGCCAAGTTCGGCTCCCGTTGTCATTGCCGTCGCTGGATCGTGACCGTGCAATATGGCTAAAAACCGGCCTTTTCGGGCCTTTTATTCGTCGCCGATTGCCCCTATATTGAAGGTGTCGGTTCATCCGACTATGGCGATAAACGCCTTGCGGAATAAGCGCAGCGGACCCGGGGGCAGTACCCGGCGCCTCCACCAGTTTCGGGCGGCGGCTCCAGCGATCGGGGCGCCGCCCTCCCGACGGGGGCGAAACAGGATCGACGCGCGTGGTAAAGGCAAGGTTTTTGCCCGGCATGGTACCGCCGTTACCGGGCCATTCCTACAAGTGCCAACGATAATGAGATGGCGCTCGCTGCCTAATTGACAGGTAAGCGCGGTCCGGGGGGCACCGGGCAACAGAAGCCCCCCACCGCGCGGCCGTTTCCCTTTCATCCATAATCTGTTAACCCTGCCTGCGGCAAAATCGCACCGATCATGGACGAAGACCCGCTTCGCTACGAACAGCTGATCGAGGACGCGCTGCGCGGCGTCGTGCGCCGCGCCATCGACATCGCGGCCGAGCGGGGCCTGCCGAACGACCACCATTTCCACATCACCTTCCGCACCGATCACCCCGGCGTCGACATACCGGAGCCGCTGCAGCGGCAGTACCCGACGGAGATGACGATCGTGCTGCAGCACATGTTCTGGGACCTGGCGGTGCACGACGATCGGTTCGAGGTCACGCTCGCGTTCAGATCGGTGCGCCATCGCCTGGTCGTGCCGTTCGCGGCCGTGCAGGTGTTCCAGGACCAGTCGGTCGGTTTCGTCCTGCAGTTCCAGGCGGCCGACGGGGCCAACGAATCGACGGCGGAGAAGAAGGCCGGGCCGGTCGCCGAGACCGACCCGTCGGCCGTCGGGGCCGATGACGGCGCCACCCCTGGCACGCCGATCGCCGCCGACGAAGACGGCAACGTCGTGCCGCTCGATTCCTTCCGCAAGAAATAGCCGAAATCCACCGCCGAGCCGGCCGAAAGCGGACCGGGATTTTTTTCGGTTTGTGCATCAATCCGCCTTGAACGCATGCAATTTGTGCTAAATTGCCTGCGTACCGTCGGGCTTGGGGGGGCGGCACCAACCATAGGGTATCTGATATGAAATCGAACACCGTCTTTATCGGCCTTGTCGCCGGCCTGTTCGTGCTCGGAGGCTGTTCCGGGTACGAACTCACACGAGCCAAACGAGTGCAACCGTCGGGCTCGGAGTTTTCACAGAATCTGAGTAAGGGCTACCTGGAACTCTCGCAGGCAGAGTATGACGAGGGTGACTACAGGGATTCGGACAATTTCGCACGTCGCGCCCGGTCGACGGCGCGGAACCAGGCGGTCGGTCCGGAAGAGCTGACCACGCGCAAGCTGCCTGCGGCCAATGTCGGAGAGCTGAGCGATGCCCGCTCGAAGCTCGTCGCGGCCCTCGATCTCGGCGTCGCCGACCGCGACCCGGTCAACGCCGCCAAAGCCCAGGTCATGTTCGACTGCTGGATGCAGGAGCAGGAGGAAAACCGCCAGCCCTCCGATATCGCGGGCTGCAAGAGCGGCTATCAGGCGGCAATGGCCGGGTTGGCGCCGACGATCGCGGCGCTGACGGCACCGCCGCCGGCGGTCCAGCCAGCGCGTTTCGTCGTCTATTTCGACAGCAACAAGGCTGAGATCAACGCGGCGGCTCAGGCCGTGCTCGACGAGGCGAAGGCGGCCGTGGCCAAGATCGGCGGCGGTGTCATCAAGGTGTCGGGCAACGCCGACCGGGTCGGCAGCGACGCCTACAACGAGATGCTGTCGAAGGCCCGCGCGGATGCCGTTGCCAAGATAATCGCCGCACCCGGCGTGCCGGTGAAGGCGGTGCTGACTGAGGCGCACGGCGAGCGGCAGCCGGCCGTGACGACGGCTGACGGCGTCGCCGAGCCGCGCAACCGGCGCGTCGAGATACTCATCGAGCCGTAAGCGTCCGCGCCATACGGCGCAATACCGTCGGGCTACGCTCCGCAAGGGGCGTGGCCCGATGTCTTTGGTTCGCTTTGCCGGTCCCGGGCCGGGGTCCGACGATCAAGGTATATAGCCGAGGAAACGCTCGCTGCCGGGAACGACGTAGAGGTACCCGTAGGCATCGTAACAGCCGGTGCCCGAGAATCGGGCCAGCCGGCCGTTGACGTAACCGGTACCGGAAATGATCCGGCAGTTGGTGGGGGCCGGTGGCGGTGCGGGCTGGTAGACCACCCGCGGCTGCGAAGCGAGATGTCCGATCAGGGCGCCGAGCAGCAGCCCACCGGCGAACAGGACCGCGCCGTCATCGTGATAGCGGTGCCCGTGCCAACCGTGTCCGTGCCTTTTCCCGTGACCGTACCGATAGCCGTCCGCCATGGCAGACGTGGCCATGACCATCACCGCCAAGGCCGTCGCGCAGGCTGTGATCCGTTTCTTCATTCCGCGCATGCTCCCGTGTGCATATTGTATCATAACACAGGGGGAACGGCGTGGCGCGGTCAATTCGGCGAATGGCAGCGCCGGCCGCCGCGGCGCGCATCACTTCTTCTTGCGCGCGCCCGGCTTCGCCTTGCTCCGCGATTTCGTCGCCTTCGAGCCGCTCTTCTTCTTCGCGCCCGCGGTCGATTTCTTGGCCGGCTTGGACTTCTTCGCGGTCGCCTTCTTCTTCTTCGGATTGGCCGGCCGCGCGGGCGCCTCGCTCAGGTCGGTCAGTTCTTCCGCGGCCGGGGCGTCGTCGAGCGCGGTGTCCTCGCCGGCCGGCGCTTCCGGCTCCGGCTCCACCGCCTCGGTATCGACCGGCTCCGGCGCTTCCGGCTCCGGCTCCACCGCCTCGGTATCGACCGGCTCCACCGCCTCGGTATCGACCGGCTCCGCCGCTTCGGTATCGACCGGCTCCGCCGCTTCGGTATCGACCGGCTCCACCGCCTCGGTATCGACCGGCTCCGCCGCCTCGGCATCGACCGGCTCGGCCGCCTCGGCATCGACCGGCTCGGCCGGCACGATTTCGTCCGCGGGCGCGATTTCGTCCGCCGGCACGATTTCCTCCGCCGGCGCGATTTCGTCCGCCGGCGCGATTTCGTCCGCCGGCACGATTTCGTCGGCCGGCACGATTTCGTCCGCCGGCGCCGGATCACGCGCCTCGACGAGCGCGTCGTCTTCGGCCTGCACCGCGTCCTCGTCGAGCACCGCTTGCATTTCCTCGCCCGGGTCCGACATGTCGTCGCCGTGCGACGCGCCGTCATCGACCGGATCGTCCGTCGAGCGCAAGCTCACCGGCTGCTCCGCCGACGCCTCGCCGGACTCCTGGAGCTCGCCGAGCTCATCGCCGGTATCGGCGTCCCCGTCGCCACGAAGCCTGTTCCACCAGTCGCCGAGGCCACGATCGGCAGGCTGCGCACGCTCGGGCGCCGCCCCGTCATCATCGAAGGCGACGAGCTCGTCGGAACCGTCGCCGCCGGTCTCCTCGCCGCCGGAGGCGGGCGTCGCCGCGGCGTCGGAGTCCGAACGGATCCGGTCCTGCCAGACGGCGTCGTCCGCATCGCTGTCGTTGGCGGCCGGTTTCGCGCCGTCCGCCTCCTCGGCATCGGCGAGTTCGTCGAGCTCGCGCATGCGATAGACGACCTTGCCCTGCTGGCGTTCCCGCTTGCCGAGGATCTCCTGCCAGCGCTCGGCGACCGGACGCCGGTTGCGGTTCGCGCGCTTGCGCGCCTTGATGTCCTCTTTCGTCACTTCGTCGGCCGCTTTGCCGGCCTCGTCATCGGCCTCGGCATCGTATGCTCGGAGATCCGTCATCAGCGCCGACAGCTGGCCGCCCTTGCGCTCTTCGCCAGCGCCTTCCTCGATCGCCGCCGCCTTCCGCTTGCGCCGCTCCTCGACCGCCAGCATCGGCGTCGCCTCGATCACCTCCTGCTGCAGGATGCGGCCGACGTCGAGCACCACGAGCAGGCTGCCGCGCAACCGGTAGATTCCCGAGCAAAGGCGCTTCACCGCCGATTCCATCGTCGATGGCGCCTTGTCGTAATCCTGCTTCGGCAAGGACCGGACGTCGCCGATCGCATCGACCAGCAGGGTGTAGAGATCGCCCTTGTGTTCGACCGTGACCCCCATCTGGCTCTCCCAGGGCACCTCGTCGTAGTTGCCCAGAAGCTTGCGCAGGTCGATCACGGTCACGATCCGGCCGCGCAGGTTCAGCACGCCGGCGATCGCCGACGGCGCCAGCGGCACCGGCGTGATCTTCGCCGCCTCCACGATATCCTGGACCTGCAGGATCGGAATGCCGAACAGCTGGTTGTCGACAACCATGGTCACCAGCTGCTCTTCGTTCTCGCCAACGATATTCGCTTGCGCCAATGTCGCCAGGCCGGCCATCTTGCTTTCCCTCGCTGTCGTCATACCCCGCTCGCGGCCCCGAACCCACCCGGGTCACGGCGGCGCGGCCACGGAAATCGGTTCCGCGGACGACACGATAGGCTATGTTCATTAATACTCGGTTTAGACGGGCCGGATTCGCGGGGTTTGCGGACGGCCCGCAGCTGCGAGGCACGGATTGAGCACAGACGGCAACGGCGAGATCGAGCGGCACCCGGACGCGTCCGCGCGTCGCGGCGCGCAAGCGGGTCCCGGCCGCCTGCGCAAACGGTCGGTGGTCATCGCCGGACACCGCACAAGCGTCTCGCTCGAGAACGCGTTCTGGCAGGCATTGTCGCGCATCGCCGACGCGCGCAAGCTTAGCATGAACGCGCTCATAGCCGAGATCGACCGAGACCGGCCGGGTAACCTTTCGAGCGCGCTCCGCGTGTTCGTGCTGCGCGAATTCGAGTCGCGGCCATCGCCGACCCGGTCTACTGACCGAGCCGGCGTAACACGTCGAGAATGAATTGCTCCGGCTTGGCCGGCTGCGCCGGACGCGGTTTCGGCGCCTCGGGTCCGGCCGCCGGACCCTCCGCCGGAGCCGGCGCGGCGGGCGCTGCCTGCCCGGCCGGTGCTTGCGGCTGCACCGGACCGTCGCGACGCAGCCAGCTGCCGCCGGAGCGGATGTTCGGCTCGTCGAGCGGGCCGGTCAACTCGATGATCATGTAGGGCTGGTCGCCGTCGATCTCGCGCCGCAGCGTCGTCCTCGACTTGATCGTCCAGTTGGCGAGATCGGCGTCGCCGACGGTCAGCGCCTGCGCGCCGCGACCCAGCAGGTGCAGATCCTCGGTCCGGGCGCGTCCGCTGGCCACGACGACGTTGCCGTCGAGCGTCGCCGGAGCGTCGGCGAACGCGCGCAGCAGCGTCGTCATGGCGTCGCTGGCCGCACCGAACTCCCGGACCTTGTCGCCGAGCAGTGTCCCGACCAGCCCGACCGCGCCCGCCTTGGCGCGTTCCTCCGCGCTCAGGCGCGCGCGCACGGTGCCGGATATGCGCCCGTTACCGCCGAGCGACGAGATCAGCGCGTATTTGCTGTCGCCGGCGGCCGTGCCGTCGAAGGTCAGGGAAATCGGGCCGCTCAACCTGTCGAAACCGACCAGCGCGCCGAGCGCCGTTTGCGCCTCGAGGCCGGCACCGTCGAGATTGCCCGAAAGTCGCGGTTGCGTGCCGGTGGCGTCGATGCGTGCGGCAGCGGTCAACCGGCCGCCGAACGCGCGACCGGAGAATCGCTCTACCGTCAGAACGCCGCGCGCGAGGATCGCACGGATTTCGGCCCCTTCGACCCGCAGATCGCCGCGACTCAGCGACGCCAGGGCCAGCGTCAGGTCGAGATCGGCGTCGCGAAGCCGAGACAGCCCGAGCGACTCGCGCGACCAGCGTGCGCTGCCGCGCGCCATCGCCGGAGCGGCCGCGGCGGCCGGTTCGGCGTCCGCGACGAAGCGCTCCAGCGCCAGGGTCCCGACGGTCAGCACGGCCGTGACATGCGGCCGCTCGCGCGTGAGATCGGTGTCGATTTGGCCGGCCAGCGTCGTGTCGCCGACGCGGGCATCGATGCCCTTCAGCGCCAGGGCGCGGGCGTTGCCCGTCGCTCTGAGCCGTCCGGAGACGGGACCGATCCCGCTTGCGCGGCGACCCGGCGCCAGGACCGCGAACAGCCGGTCCGCGTCGGGCTGCGCGATCGTCACGGCGAGGTCAAAGCCGGCTGCGGGGCCGATGTCCGTGACCTGGCCGTCAGCGCCGATCCGCCCGCCGAGGAGCGACAGGTTGCCCTTGACGGCGGCGCGGTCCGGCGTCCCGTCGATGCGACCCTCAAGCCGGAACGGCCCGATCCGGCGGGCGGCGCCGGCATCGGCGAAACCAAGCAGGCGCGCGGCGCGAACCGGGTCCTTGCCGTCGACGGCAACGTCGAGCGCCGCGTCGGGCCTGTCGGCCAGGCCGGACACGCGGCCGGAGACGAGGACCGACGTTCCGGCGAGGTCGCCCACCGACAGCCGGTCGATGGTCGCCACGCCACGCACGACCTTGCCGACGAGCCGCGCACGCTGGGCCGACTCGCCACGCCAGACGAGGCTTTCCGATGCGACGTCGAAATTCGCATCGAACGCCGCCAGGGCCGGAAAGCCCCGTTGCGCCGGCCGTCGCCCCGCGGCGGTGCCGGCCTTGCCGGGCGGCGTGGCCGCCGCCGAGGCGAGGTAGTCGTCGAGATTCAGCCGGTCGAGCGCCAGCCGGACTCCGAATGACGGGCGCTCGCGCCGGGCGATGGTCGCGCCGCCGGTCATTCGCGTCGCATCGAGCCGCGACGTGATGTCCGTCAGCTGGATCGCCTCCGGCGTCAGCGATATCCTGCTCGTATACGAGAAGCCGCGCAGCCGGTCCGCCGGGATCATGGCGTCGTCGACGCCGGCCCACACCAGCGCCGCGCGAACGTTGTCGGCCGCGGCGGCGAGCTCGCCGTTGAACAGGAGACCCGTCGGGCCGGTATCGGCCACGCCGGACAGCGACACGTCGGTTCCGCCCGGCAGACGCGCGGCGGCGTCGGGCACCGAAAGCTTCCCGTCCGCCAGCCGCAGCGAGAGCCGGGCGTCTCGAATCAGCCCCTTGCGCCAGCGTATCGTGGCGGCGGTGAGATAGACGCCGGCGCGCACGCCGGTCGGCAGGCCGGACGGACCGGCCGGCGCCGGCAGCCTCGCCGCTTCGCCGGCGGCAGTCGTCGGCGCCGGCGCCGCGAGCAGCGAATCGAGATCGAGCACCGCGATGTCGGCACGGGCGGTGAGTTCCGGCACGTCGCCGAGCCGCAATGTCGCTTCGCCGGTGCCGCTGGTATTCCCGAGTCGAACGGCGAGCGCCGGCAGCGCGACGACTTCGCCGGCAACGCGCAGCGTCGACTCCGCCGCCAGGGGGGCCGCCGGCAACGACGCGACGTCCCCGCCGACGGCGAGCACGCGGAGCACCGCCCCGGCATCCGGCGCCTCCAGCTTGACCGTGCCGTCCGCCTCGCCGGACGCACGCGCGAAGCGGACCGTCCACGCCAATGTCGCGACGCCATCCGCCAGCGCGACCGAACCGCTCGCCGGGACGAACCCGTCGCGATCCGGGCGGCCCGCCGTCGCCGTGACGGCGAAAGGCGTCGCGCCATAGCGCAGGCGGGCGCTGCCGCGAAACGGGCCGTCCATCGCCGCCGCCGTGACCTCGGCATCGACGTCGGTGATGCGGCGGGGCGTTCCGCTCGCAGGGCGCCAGATCAGCGTTCCGTCCGTGATCTCGATATGGTTCACCGAGATCGCGAGCGGCATCGGCGGCGCAGCCGCATCCGGCGCCGGGATACCCGGCCCGGGAGCATCGGGCCTGACCGTGAAGTCCCAGCTGGCGCGCCCATCCGCCGTCGTCTCCAGCACGATGAACGGCTCGCTCAACGACAGCCGCGTGAGCGCGAGCCGGCCGCGCAGAAGCTCGGCGATGCCGACGCGCAGGCTCAGGGCGTTGACACGGGCGAAATCCGCCTCGTCGGCGCCGGGCACGCTCGCTATGCGGAGGTCGCGCACGCTGAGACGCGGTGACGGCAGCAAAGCGAGGTCGAGGTCTCCCTCGATCGATACCTGGCGTCCCGTCGCCTCGCCGAGGGCGGCGGCGATTTGGCCCCGGTAGACGTTCCAGTCGACGAGGGACGGGGCGACGAGCAGGGCCGCCAGCAGCAGGGCGACGGCGGCGGCGAATATGAGCAAGGCTCTCTTCACGACGGATTCTCCGTCACTTGACGATTCTCTCCGAGCGGCCAGCCGATGGCGCTTGCGGAATGTACGAATTCTCTTAAGCTAGGTGGCCGTCAGGCCTTCTGCAATCACGACCGGCGTCCGGCAGGAGCGGGACCGCGATGGCGGATATCGTCAATCTGAACAAGTACCGCAAGGCGCGCAAGCGGGCCACCGCGTCGATGCACGCTTCCGAGAACAGGGTGCGCTACGGCCGCTCCGCGAACGAGAAACGTCGCGATGCCGACGCCGCGACGCGCATCGACAAGGCGCTCGACGACGGCCGACTCGAAGCCGAGCGGGACGATCCCGAGCCGGCCTGAGGCGACGGGCCCGCCGGCCAGCTGGAGACCACAGCCATGACCGAACCCGAGTCGCCGGCGCGCCCCGACGGATTCCGGATCCGGCTGGTGGACGTCGACCGACCTTGGGCCTGGCTGGAGGCAGGGTGGCGCGATTTCGTGCGCGCACCGCTGGTCAGCATCGCCTATGGCGGATTCTTCGCCGTCGTCGGCTTCCTGTTGACCTACGGACTCTACGCCAACGATCTGCTGTCGCTCAGCCTGCCCATGGCCGCGGGGTTCATGCTCGTCGGACCCTTGGCCGCGATCGGCCTGTACGAGGTCAGTCGTCGCCTCGAACACGGCAACCCGGTCTCACTAAGCATAGCGCTGCGGGACATCGCCGCGCACGCGGGAACGGTGTCGGCCATGGGACTGGTGTTGATGCTGTTCTTCCTGGTATGGATCCGGCTGGCGCTGCTGATCTTCGCGATCTTCTTCGGCGACAAGCCGAGCAATCTCGAGGATTTCGTCGGCACCGTCTTCTTCGCGCCGGAAAGCCTTCCCTTCCTCGTCACGGGCACGCTGGCCGGTGCGGTCCTAGCCGCGATCGTGTTCTCGATCAGCGTCATCTCGCTTCCCATGCTTCTCGACCGCGACGTGGGCGTACCCGTCGCGATCGGCACGTCGCTTGCCGCGGTCACGCGAAATCTGCCGGCGATGTCCCTGTGGGCCGCACTGATCGCGATTTTCACCGCCGCCGGCATCGTCACGCTGTTCGTCGGACTCACCGTCTGCCTGCCGCTCATCGGCTACGCCTCGTGGCATGCCTACCGCGATATCGTCGTCGCCGACACCGAGGACTCCGCGACCGGCTGACGCGGTACGCGGCCGCGCTGCCGAGAACCGGCTTCAGACGCGCAGGATCTTGCCCGGGTTCATGATGTTGTCGGGGTCGAGCGCCGTCTTGATCGTGCGCATCACGCTGACTGCCTCGCCCTGTTCGGCGATCAGGAAATCCATCTTGCCGACCCCGATACCGTGCTCGCCGGTGCAGGTTCCACCCATGGCCAGCGCCCGGTGAACCATGCGCTCGTTGATCGCCTCGGCGCTGTCCATCGCGCCCTCGTCGTCGGGATCGACGAGAATCAGCACGTGGAAATTGCCGTCGCCGACATGGCCGACGATCGGCGCCAGCAGGCCGCTGGAATCGATGTCCCGGCGCGTTTCCAGGATGCACTCGGCGAGCCGTGATATCGGCACGCAGACGTCGGTGGCGATGCCGCGCTTGCCCGGCGCGAGCCCGAGTGCCGCATAGTACGAATCGTGGCGGGCCTGCCACAGGGCGCTGCGCTCCTCCTGCCGGCGCGCCCACTTGAACGCGCTGCCGCCGTGCTCCTCGGAAATCGCGCCGACGGTCTCGGCCTGTTCGGCGGTCGCTGCCTCGCTGCCGTGGAACTCGAAGAACAGGGTCGGCTTCTCCGCGTAGCCCTCGAGCTTCGAATAGGCCACGCAGGCGCGCATCTGCAACTCGTCCAGCAACTCGATGCGGGCCACCGGCACGCCCATCTGGATGGTCTGGATCACCGTGTTGACCGCGCCCGCGAGGCTGTCGTACTGGCACACGGCGGCGGCGATCGATTCCGGGATGCCGTAGAGCCGGAGCTGGATCTCCGTGATCACGCCGAGCGTGCCTTCCGAACCGATGAGAAGCCGCGTCAGGTCGTAGCCCGCCGACGACTTCCGCGCCCGGCCGCCGGTCCGCACGACGCGTCCGTCCGGCAGCACCACGGTCAGGCCCAGCACGTTTTCCCGCATCGTGCCGTAGCGTACCGCGTTGGTCCCGGATGCGCGCGTCGCCGCCATGCCGCCGAGCGACGCGTCGGCACCGGGATCGATCGCGAAGAACAGCCCCTGGTCCCTCAGATACGCGTTCAGCTGCTTGCGCGTGACGCCCGCCTGAACCCGGCAGTCCAGATCCTCCGCATTGACCTCGAGAATCCGGTCCATCTGGCTGACATCGACCGACACGCCGCCGCGCAGCGCCAGGATGTGGCCTTCCAGCGACGTACCCGTGCCGAAGGGGATGACCGGGACCTTGTGCTCGGCACACAGCCTGACGATCGCCGCCACCTCGTCGGTCGATTGCGCGAAACAGACCAGGTCCGGCGGCACGGCCGAGAACGGGCCTTCGCCCTTGCCGTGCTGTTCGCGCACCGCGGCCGACGTCGAGAGCCGATCGCCCATCAGCTTGCCGAGCGCCAGCGCCAGCGAGTCCGGCATCGGGACCCTCTGCGCCGCGGGTGTCCTGGCGGTCATGGCTGTTGTCCTCGCGCTGTTGCCGGTGCTACCGAGACTACATCGCGCGTCGGCACGGTCAATACGCCAGCCCCGAGCCGGGCGCGACAGCGGCGCGAATCGAAGGGTTGATCGCGCGGGCGCGCGACAACTATTGTAAGAAAAAACCGTGCTAACATCCGAGGCGCTCGCGCGGCAATGCGAGTCCCCATCAAGGGAGAACCGGGCATGAATGTTGAGGGTATCCTCAAGACCAAGGGTAGCAAGATCGTGACAATCGGGCCGGACGAGTCCGTTGCGGAGGCGGCGCGCACGCTGAAACGCGAGCGGATCGGTGCGCTCGTGGTCAGCGACGACGGCCAGAAGGTGCTGGGCATCGTCTCCGAGCGCGATATCGTCTCGGGGCTCGCCGATCCGGGCATGAAGAACCTGCTCGAGATCAAGGTGAGCAAGCTGATGACGAGCGAGGTCCTGACCTGCAATCCCGAGGATTCCGTCCAGCACTGCATGTCGGTCATGACCGAGCGGCGCGTCCGCCACCTCCCGGTGGTGCGCGACGACAAGATGGTCGGCCTCATCAGTATCGGCGACGTCGTCAAGAACCGGCTCGAGGAGCTGGAGAGCGAAGCCGGCTTCCTGCGCAACCTGATCGCCGGCTGACCCGGGTCGGCCGGGCGGCGCGGCACTCCGACCGGCCGCGGCCGGCGAGGTCGGCGCGCGGGGACGCGGCCGCGCGCCGGGGCCGTTTCACAAAACTTAACCATTGCCGGCCAAGTAATGGGAACCAGACGGGACCCATCACGGCGCGGCGGTGACATGTCGGACGCGGCGACAACCGGACGAGATGCGCAGACGGGCGGCGGTCACTGGCTCACGCGTGAGCGCCTGACCGTCTATCCGAGGATCGTCCTCGCCGTCCTCGTCCTCAGCGCGGTCGGCTGGCTCGCGCTGTCGCGCGACCTCGTCGACCCCGCCGGCAAGCCCGTCGGCTACGATTTCATCACGTTCTGGGCAGCTTCTCAGCTGACGCTGTCCGGCGAGCCGGCGGCGGCGTTCGATCTCGCCCGCATCTTCGAGGCCGAGCGCCGCGCCGTATCCGGCCTCGGCCACATCTATGCCTGGCACTACCCGCCGACCTTCCAGCTGCTGACCGCGCCGCTGGCACTGATGCCCTATCTCGTGGCGTTCCTGGCCTGGGTCCTCGCGACGCTGGCCGCGTGCATCGCGGTCGTCCGACGCCTTGCCCCGGCACCCGAGACGCTGTTCCTGTTCCTTGCGTTCCCGGCGACCTGGCTCAATTTCGCGCACGGCCAGACCGGCTTCCTGACCGCCGCCCTGTTCGGCGGCGCGCTGCTGCTGCTGGAGCGGCGGCCGCTCGCGGCAGGCGTGCTGATCGGGCTGCTCAGCGTCAAGCCGCATTTCGGTCTCCTGCTGCCGCTCGCGCTGCTCTGCGGCCGGCGCTGGACGGCGTTCGCGTCGGCAGCGGTCACGACGCTCCTGTTCGTGTCGGCCAGCGCGGCGCTGCTCGGCAGCGAGGTGTGGTTCGCCTTCTTCGGCAACATGCCGGTCGTGCGCGGCTATCTGGAGGGCGGCGCCGTGCCCTGGGTGAAGATGACGAGCCCGTTCGTGGCCGCCCGCCTCGGCGGTCTCGGCATCGGTTCTGCCTACGCGCTGCAGGGCGTCATCGCCGTCGGCGTCGCGGCTTGCGTGGCGTGGGCGTGGTGGCGCAACGTGCCGCCGCATCTCGCCGCGGCGCTGCTCGCCGCAGGCTCGCTGCTGGTCACGCCCTACGTCTTCGATTACGACCTCGTGCTGCTCGCCGTCCCGCTCGCCCTGATCGCGCGGGACGGGTTGCGGCACGGCTGGCTTGCGGGCGAGCGCGAGGTCCTGGTCATCGCCTGGCTGACACCGCTGCTGGCGCCGGTCATCGCCCATGCGACCGGCTTCCAGCCGGGCCCGCTCGCCCTGCTCGCCCTGTTCGCCGTCGCGCTGCGGCGGGCCGTGCGCGCGGGCCGGTGCCGATTCCACGCAAGCGGATGACGTCCTAGAGGCTCGCCGCGGCGCGGGCCGCCTGGTCGTAGAGCCCCGATAGCGCCCGCAGCAGCCGTGCGGTCGAGGCCAGCTCGGCCTCGTCATAGAGGCCGAGGCCCTGCAGCGTCTCGACGAGGCACGGCTCGCGCACCGCCCGATAGCGGGCGCAGGCCTCGATACCCTGCGCCGTCGTCCGGTAGCCCGCCTCCTTGCCACGCCTGCGCACGGCGACGAGGCCCGCCTTCACGAGTTTCTTGAGCGCGTAGTTGACGAGATGCGTGTCCTCGACGTTGAGCACGAAACAGATGTCGGCCAGGCGCTTCTCGCGGGCGCGGTGATTGACCGTGTGCAGCACCAGCACGTCGAGGCGGCCGAGTTCGGGATAGCCGGCCGCCGCCATGCAGCGCACGACCCAGCGGTCGAACGCGTGCCCGAGGACGATGAGGCCGTATTCGAGCTCGCTGAGGCGCGGTGCCTCGCCGGCGGCAAGGTGCGCCGAAGAGACGATCTCCCGCGTCTTGCCGCCCTGCGCCCGGTCGTCAGCCATCGGCGCCTCCCGCCGTTCCGTAGCCGCCGCCGCCGGGTGTCTCGATGACCCAGACGTCGCCCGGCGCCATCGCCGTCGAGTCGGTTCCGCTCATGACGTGGCGGCCGCCGTCGATCCGCTCGACCCAGTTGCGGCCCGGCGCCCCCGGCTCGCCGCCGGCCATGCCGTACGGCGGAACGACCCGGTGGTTCGAGAGGATCGAGAGCGTCATCGCCTCGCGAAAGCGCAGGCGCCGCACCACGCCGTCGCCGCCCCGATGGCGGCCGCGGCCGCCGCTGCCCGGGCGCAGGGCGAAGCTCTCGAGGACCACCGGGAAGCGGTGTTCGAGCACCTCGGGGTCGGTCAGCCGGCTGTTGGTCATGTGCGTGTGCACGGCCGAGGTGCCGTCGAAGTCGGGCCCCGCGCCGGAGCCGCCGGCGACCGTTTCGTAGTACTGGTAGCGGTCGTTGCCGAAGGTCGTGTTGTTCATCGTGCCCTGCGCCGCCGCCATGACGCCGAGCGCGCCGTAGAGCGCGTCGGTCACCACCTGCGAGGTCTCGACATTGCCGGCGACGACGGCGGCAGGGTAGGACGGCGCCAGCATCGAGCCGGCGGGGATGACGATCTCGAGCGGCTTGAGGCAGCCCTCGTTCATCGGGATTTCGTCCTCGACGAGGGTGCGGAAGACATACAGCACGGCGGCGCGGCAGACCGCGCTCGGGGCGTTGAAGTTGCTCTCGAGCTGGTCGCTGCTGCCGCTGAAATCGATCCGCGCACTGCGCGCCGGGCGATCGATCGTGATCGACACGCGGACCTCGGCGCCGTTGTCCATCGCATAGCTGTACGTCCCGTCCCTGAGCACGCCGATGACGCGGCGGACCGATTCCTCGGCATTGTCCTGTACGTGCCCCATATAGGCGCGTACGACGTCGAGCCCGAAATGGCCGACCATGCGCCGCAGCTCCGCCACGCCCTTCTCGTTGGCGGCGATCTGCGCCTTCAGATCGGCGACGTTCTGGTCGGGATTGCGCGCCGGATGCGGACCCGAGCCGAGCAGTCCGTAAAGGTCCGCCTCGCGGAACCGGCCCTGCTCGACGAGCAGGAAATTGTCGATCAGAACGCCCTCCTCCTCGACGCTGCGGCTGTTCGGCGGCATCGAGCCGGGGGTTATGCCGCCGATGTCCGCGTGGTGGCCGCGGCTGCCGACATAGAACAGGATCTCGCGGCCGCCGCCGTCGAAGACCGGCGTGATGACGGTGATGTCGGGCAGGTGCGTGCCGCCGTTGTACGGCGCGTTCAGCACGTACACGTCGCCCGGGCGGATGCGCCCCTCGTTGCCGCGGATTACCGCCCGTACGCTCTCGCCCATCGAGCCGAGATGCACCGGCATATGCGGCGCGTTGGCGATCAGCTGGCCGCCGGCGTCGAAGATCGCGCAGGAGAAGTCGAGCCGCTCCTTGATGTTGACCGAATAGGCGGTGTTCTGCAGCGTGAACCCCATCTGCTCGGCGATCGACATGAACAGGTTGTTGAACACTTCGAGCATCACCGGGTCGACCGAGGTGCCGATCGCCGCGCGCTTGGGCAGCGGCACCACGCGCCGCAGCACGAGATCGCCGCCGGCCCGCATCTCGGCCCGCCAGCCCGGTTCGACGACCGTGGTGGCGGTGGCCTCGCGGATGATCGCCGGGCCGTCGATGCGCTGGCCGGGCGCCAGCGCCTCGCGGTCGAACAGCCGCGTATCGTGCTCGTCGCCCGCCATGTGCGTGCGCACGACGGCCAGCGGCGCGGCGGCGCCGCCGTCCTCCGCCGTCGAGAACGTCGATGCGGCGACGTCGGCGGTCTCGCCGATCGCCTCGACGGCCGCGGTCTCGACGACCAGCGGCTTGTCCGGCATGACGAAGCCGTAGCGCTGCCGGTGCGCCTCCTCGAACGCGGCGACCATCGCCCCGATCGTGCCGTGCTCGACGACCAGCGCCGTGTCGGTGCCCTGGTATTTGAGGTGCAGCCGGCGCACGACGCGGCGCCGCGCCGCCGGGATGTGCTGGTCCGCGAGCTCCCGGTCGGCGTCGGCGGCCAGCGAGCCGAGCAGCGCCTCGAGCCGTGGCTCGAGCGCGGCGTCGAGCGGTTCCTCGACCGAGGTCTCGCGCAGCGCGCGCACGTCGGCGAGACCCATGCCGTAGGCCGACAGCACGCCGGCGAACGGGTGCAGGTAGACCGTCTTCATGCCGAGCGCGTCGGCGACGAGGCAGGCGTGCTGGCCGCCGGCGCCGCCGAAGCAGCACAGCGTGTACTCGGTGACGTCGTAGCCGCGCTGCACCGAGATCTTCTTGATCGCGTTCGCCATGTTCTCGACGGCGATCTTCAGGAAACCCTCGGCGACCTCGACCGGCGTCCGCGTATCGCCGGTCGCCGCGGCGATCTCGTCGGCGAGCTCGGCGAACCGGCGGCGCACGATGTCGGCGTCGAGCGGCTGGTCCTGGCCGGGCCCGAAGACCTTGGGGAAATATTCCGGCTGCAGCTTGCCCAGCATGACGTTGCAGTCGGTCACGGTGAGCGGCCCGCCGCGCCGGTAGCAGGCGGGGCCGGGGTCGGCGCCGGCCGATTCCGGCCCGACCCGGTAGCGCGCGCCGTCGAAGATGCACATCGAGCCGCCGCCGGCGGCGACGGTGTGGATGCGCATCATCGGCGCCCGCATGCGGACGCCAGCGACCAGCGTCTCGAACGCGCGCTCGTAGGCGCCGTCATAGTGGGCGACGTCGGTCGAGGTGCCGCCCATGTCGAAGGTGATGAGCTTCTCGAAGCCGGCCCGCTGCGACGTCCGCACGGCGCCGACGATGCCGCCCGCCGGGCCGGACAGGATCGAATCCTTGCCCTGGAACAGGCGCGCGTCGGTCAGGCCGCCGCTCGATTGCATGAACATCAGCCGCACGTCGCCGACCTGCCGCGCGACCTGGTCGACGTAGCGGCGCAGGATCGGCGACAGGTAGGCGTCGACGACGGTCGTGTCGCCGCGCCCGACCAGCTTGATCAGCGGGCTCGTCTGGTGGCTGGTCGAGATCTGCGCGAAGCCGATCTCGCGCGCGAGATCGGCGACCGCCTGCTCGTGCGCCGGATAGCGGTAGCCGTGCATGAAGACGATGGCGACCGCGCGGATGCCGGCGTCGTAGGCGTCCTTGAGCGCCCGCCGCGCCGCCGCGCGGTCGAGCGGCACCAGCACGTCGCCGCCGGCGTCGACGCGCTCGTCGATCTCGACGACCGACGCGTACAGCAGCTCGGGCAACACGATGTGGCGGTCGAAGAGCCGCGGCCGCGCCTGGTAGCCGATGCGCAGCGCGTCGCCGAAGCCGCGCGTGATCGCCAGCAGCGTCGGCTCGCCCTTGCGCTCGAGCAGGGCGTTCGTGGCGACCGTCGTGCCCATCTTGATCGAGTCGACGATCGCGTCGGGGATCGCCTCGTCCGGCGTCAGCCCGAGCAGCTGCCGCACACCCCGCACGGCGGCGTCGCGGTAGTGCTCGGGGTTCTCCGACAGCAGCTTGTGCGTCGCCAGCGTACCGTCGGGGCGTTGCGCGACGACGTCGGTGAAGGTGCCGCCGCGGTCGATCCAGAACTGCCAGCCCGCCGCCGTCGCCTCTGTCGCCCCCATCGCCTCCGTCGCCTCCGTCGCCCCCATCGCGCAGTCTCCCCGTCGCCGTACCGGCGCGCATACTGAGATTTTATCGATAAATTGTCAATAATTCGATTTGATCGACGCCGGTCACATTGCCGCCCGATTCCGGATATAATCGTCGCGCATGAAGCGATTTCGAAAACACCGACGGACGGGCCGCCGGCTGATGACGTTCACCCTGCTTCTCGTCCTGCTCGGCGCCGGCCCGCTGTGGAACCTGGCCAGCGGGCGGGCGCCGCTGCGCGGCGACTGGAGCACGGCGACGCGGCAGCCGGCGGGCATCGCGCCGCGTCCCGCGGACGTGCGCGAGGCCATGGTCCAGGTCTACGCGGCGCGCGCGTTCTCGTGGCGCGGCGCCTTCGGCGTGCACAGCTGGATCGCCGTCAAGCCGACCGGCGCCGCGAGCTGGACCACCTACCAGGTGATCGGCTGGCACGTGCGCCGCGGCGGCCGGGCGGTGGTGATCCGCGACGAAGCGCCGGACCGCTACTGGTTCGGCGGGCGGCCGGAGCTGCTGGCCGAGCTGCGCGGCGACGGCGTCGACGCGATCATCGGGCGCATCGACGGCGCCGCCCGCGCCTACCCGTGGCCCGACATGTACGCCGCCTGGCCCGGCCCGAACAGCAACACGTTCACCGCCTGGATGGCGCGCCAGGTGCCGGAGCTGCGCCTCGACCTGCCGCCGACGGCGATCGGCAAGGACTGGCTCGGCGAGACGACGGTCGCCGCCGCGGCGCCGAGCGGCACCGGCTACCAGGTCTCGCTGCTCGGGCTCGCCGGGCTCCTCGCCGCGGTCGAGGAGGGGCTCGAGGTCAACATCGCCGGCCTGACGCTCGGCATCGACCCGCTGGATCTCGCCATCAAGCTGCCGGGCTTCGGCCGCATCGGCGGCCGCGGCAACGCCGCGCAGGCGCGCGAAAGGCTTGGCACCGGCCCGACGAACCAGTAAGAACCCGACGATGAGCATCTGGGGCAAGATCCTCGGCGGCGCCGCGGGGTTCGCGCTCGGCGGCCCGCTCGGTGCCCTGATCGGCGCCGTCGCCGGGCACGCGGTCGACACCATGCGACGGCCGCGCGAGGGCGACCAGACCAAGTCGATCGCCTTCACGATCGCGGTCATCGCGCTCGGCGCCAAGCTCGCCAAGGCCGACGGGGTCGTCACCCGGGATGAGGTCGCCGCCTTCAAGCGGGTGTTCCGGATCCCGGCCGAGGAGGTCGGCAATGTCGGCCGGCTGTTCGACCAGGCGCGCAAGGATTCGCGCGGCTTCGAGCCCTACGCGCGGCAGGTGGCCCGGATGTTCCGCGACAATCCGGCGGTGCTTGAGGAGCTGCTCTACTGCCTCGCCTACGTCGCCCGCGCCGACGGCCACGTGCATCCGCACGAGCAGGAGTTCCTCGCCAAGGTCTCCGAGATCTTCGGCCTCGACGCCGCCGCCTTCGAGCGCATCACGGCGCTGCGCCCGGGCCAGACCGAGGCCGATCCCTACCGCGTCCTCGGCGTCTCGCGCGAGATGCCCGACGAGGCGCTGAAGTCGGCGTACCGCAAGCTCGTGCGCGAGAACCACCCGGACGCGCTGACCGCGCAGGGCATGCCAGAGGAGTTCGTGCAGCTGGCCAACCAGCGCCTCGCCGAGATCAACGCCGCGTGGGAGAGGATCCGCCGCGAGCGGGGCATGCGGTGACGTCCCGGCCGGCGGCCGCGGGCCGTCGCCCTTGCCCGGGGCGGCGCCGGCGCCCATCTTGTCCAGCACCATGATCGAGCGCCCGTCGCCGAACTGCGAGCCGCGCCCGGCCGGAACCCCGGTCGACATGCTGGTGCTGCACTACACCGGCATGCGCAGCGCCGAGGCGGCGCTGAAACGCCTGTGCGACCCGGCGGCCCGGGTCAGCGCCCATTACTGCATCGACGAGGACGGCACGGTGACGCGGCTCGTGCGCGAGGACATGCGGGCCTGGCACGCCGGCGTCGCCTACTGGCGGGGGCACGACGACGTCAACGCCCGCTCGATCGGCGTCGAGCTCGTCAATCCGGGCCACGAGTTCGGCTACCGGCCGTTCCCCGAGGTGCAGGTGACGGCGCTGATCCTGCTCGCCGCGGCGATCGTGCGGCGGCACGGCATTCCGGCGCGCAACATCGTCGGCCATTCCGACGTCGCGCCGTCGCGCAAGCAGGACCCGGGCGAGCTGTTCCCGTGGGCGCGGCTGGCGCGCGCCGGGCTCGGCCTGTGGCCCGAGCCGCTGTCCGCCGACCCCGAGGACGTGACGATGATGCTGGCGGACTTCGGCTACAACACGGACGAGGCGGGCACCATTGCCGCCTTCCAGCGGCATTTCCGGCCGTCGCGCATCGACGGCGTCGCCGACGAGGAGACGGCGGGACTGCTCGCCGGGCTGCTCGCGGTCGCCGGCTGAGGCGGGGGGTCTGCCGCCGCACCACGCCGCGGCGATTGAGACCGGGCCGCGGACTCCCTATATTTGCCTTGCGCCAGACGGCCGGATGGCCGCCTTCCGCCATGGGGAAACCCGGCGGGGGGAGGAAAGTCCGGGCTCCACGGGAACACGGTGCCGGGTAACGCCCGGCGGGGGCGACCCCAGGGAAAGTGCCACAGAAAGCAAACCGCCCGTCCTGCGCCAGCACGACGGGCAAGGGTGAAAGGGTGCGGTAAGAGCGCACCGCGTCCCCGGCGACGGGGACGGCACGGTAAACCCCACCGGGAGCAAGACCGAGTAGGGGCGGCCGGCCGGGGCCCTTCGGGGCCGCCGGCGGGCGGGTTTCCGCGCCGCCGCCCGGGTAGGTCGCGCGAGGCGTCCGGCGACGGGCGTCCCAGACGAATGGCCATCCAGCGCCCCGCGCGGGCGTGGACAGAACCCGGCTTACAGGCCGTCTGGCGCAGCTATCCATGTCGTCCGTGCCGCGCACCGCCGAGCGCCGGGCTGGCCCCGGGAGCACGGCGCCCGATCTGTGATCGGGTGCGCATGGCGGCGCGAGGCCCAGTGAGGCCTGAGGAGCAGAACGCAGCCGGCCAGCGGGATGGCCACGGGATACCGGCACGCATCTGCGATGCGTGCCGAGCGGCGCTGGCCGGCCGCATGTTGGTCATTGCCGAACATCACGGCGGCCCGGCCCCGGGAGCACGGCCGCGGATTTCAAATCCGCGGCCCGTGGCGGCGGGGGGCCCGCCACCGGCCCGCCGGCCGAGACCAGCACCGGGCGGCCGATATGGTCGCTCAGCACGCCGCGCGAACTGCGCGTTATTCGATGCTGCGCGCCTTCGTAAGGGCCTCACGAAAGGAGGGCGAGAGCCGCTGCGGCGGGCGGCCGTCGTAGAATAGAAACCAGACATCCCGATCCTCACCATCGACCGCCACGCCCAGCATGCCGATATCGGGCATTTCCGCCAGCATCCAATGGGAGCCCGCGACATAGACCTGGTCCAGCGTCAGTACGCCGATCCCGTCGATCTCCGGCCCGTCGGGACCGCCGCCCCGGACGAGCTCGACATAGTCCGGCGGCAGCGACGCCGCCAGTTCCTCGCCCTTGCGGTTGGACGGGAATGGTCCCGTGCT
>JBFHDX010000044.1:0-28302 GCA_041584475.1 Alphaproteobacteria bacterium | reverse complement strand
CCGCTGATCACCTGGCCGCTGGTCGTCACCAGGGGGCCGGGTACGCGGCGCGAGGACGATTTCAACCTCGGCATCTACCGCATGCAGGTGACCGGCCGTGACACGACGCTGATGCGCTGGCTGAAGCACCGCGGCGGCGCCCAGCACCACGCACGCTGGAAGTCCGAGAAGCGCGGGCCGCTGCCCGCCGCCGCGGTGATCGGCGCCGACCCCGGCACCATCCTTGCCGCCGTCACGCCGGTGCCGGACACGCTGTCCGAATACCAGTTCGCCGGGCTGCTGCGCGGCCGCAAGGTGGCGCTCGTCGACTGCAAGACGGTGCCGCTGAAGGTGCCGGCAGAGGCCGAGATCGTGCTCGAGGGCCATGTCGCGCTCGACGAGTACGGCGACGAGGGGCCGTACGGCGACCACACCGGCTACTACAACTCGGTCGAGCGCTTCCCCGTGTTCCGGATCTCGGCGATCACGATGCGGCGCGATCCGATCTACCTGTCGACCTTCACCGGCCGCCCGCCGGACGAGCCGAGCGTGCTCGGCGAGGCGCTGAACGAGGTGTTCGTGCCGCTGCTGCAGCAGCAGTTCCCCGAGATCGTCGATTTCTGGCTGCCGCCGGAAGGCTGCTCGTACCGCATCGCCGTGGTGGCGATCCGCAAGGCCTATCCCGGCCACGCCAAGCGGGCGATGATGGCGGTATGGTCGTATCTGCGGCAGTTCATGTACACCAAATGGGTGATCGTCGTGGACGACGACATCGACGCGCGCTCGTGGGCCGACGTGATGTGGGCGGTCTCGACGCGCATGGACCCGGCGCGCGACATCACGCTGGTCGAGAACACGCCGATCGACTATCTCGACTTCGCCTCGCCCGCCTCCGGGCTGGGCTCGAAGATCGGGCTCGACGCCACCGACAAGTGGCCGCCGGAGACGACCCGCGAGTGGGGCCGCAAGCTGCGCATGGACGACGCCGTCGTCGAACGGGTCAGCGCCATGTGGCCGGAGCTCGGCCTGCCCGGCAGCGGCCGCCCGATCTGGAAATAGCGGCCGGCGCAGACGAAGTGCGGCGGGGCCCCGGGGACCCCGCCGCCGGTCATTCGGGCTCTAACCCTCTCGCCCGAACTCCCGATGCCGTCACGGTCGGATGTAGGTCCAGCCCTGCTCCTGCAGCTCCATCAGTCGCACGACGCCGGCCGGCACGACCCTGGCCTCGGCGATCAGCGGGATGTCCTTGCCCGCCTGCTCCGACATCTTGCGCTGGGTGTTGCCGCAGGCCGCGAAGGACAGGTTCTCGTCGGCGAGGCTCATGGCCGCGATGCGCGTCTTCACCGGCGAGGTGTCTTCGCGCAGCATGTGCAGGCCGGGCCCGTAGGCGACGATCTCGATCATCACCTTGTCGCCGATCTTCTCGTAGTAGTCGCGGACGTTCTCGGCGTTGTTCAGCGCCATGTTCATCTTCGCCGGATCGTTGTCGTCGACGTGGATCGCCAGGTAGTGCGTCTTGCCCTCGGCGAGCGCGCCGTGCGGCGCGGCCGGTGCGACGAGCGCGGCGACGCCGAGCGCCAGTGCGACGAGACTGCTCCTCATGAAACCGGATCCTCCCGTTGATTCACAATTTGCACGTTCCCGCGGTCATCTTAGACAAAAACCCACCCCCGCAAAGCCTCAAATTCGTCGCCGCCCTGCACGGATGCGTGGTCGGGCCCGATGCGCGCCAACCCGTCCAGCGCCGCTGGCGCGCGCCGGCCCCGGTCGCTATATAGGTTCGGGCGCTGCCGCAGCGGCGGCGACCCGGCACAGGATGCGGAGATCCATAGGCATGACCGAACCGTTCCTCTTCGGACGCGATGGGCGGGATGAAATGCTGACCCTGCTGGACGACCTCGTGCAGCGTGCCAGGCGGCGCGGCGCCGATGCGGCCGACGCCCTGCTGGTGAGCGGCGTCGCGCTGTCGGTGGCGCAGCGGCTCGGCGAGCGGGAGCGGCTCGAACGCGCGGAGGACAGCGATCTCGGCATCCGCGTGCTGATCGGACGGCGGCAGGCGATCGCATCGTCGAACGACTGGAAGAAGGACAGCCTCGACGAGCTGGTCGAGCGGGCCCTGGCGATGGCCGAGTTCGTGCCGGAAGACCCCTATTGCGGCCTGGCCCAGGCCGAGGAGGTGTTCGCCGGCCCCCTGCTCGACCCCGACATCTGCGATCCGCAAGAGCCGACGACGGTGGCGCTGGCCGAGCGCGCCAAGGCCTGCGAGGACGCGGCCCGCGCGATCCCCGGCATAACCAATTCGGAGGGCGCCGAAGCGAGCTGGAGCATGTCGTCGATCGCGCTGCTGGCGTCGAACGGCTTCGCCGGCAGCTACACGGTCTCGCGGCACAGCGTGGGCACGGCCGTTCTGGCCGGCGAGGGCACGGCGATGGAGCGCGATTACGAGTTCTCGAGCGCCGTTCACCTCGAGGATCTCGAGGATCCGGCCACGGTCGGGCGACGCGCGGCCGAGCGCGCGGTTCGTCGGCTGGGTGCGCGCAAGGTCGCCACCGCACGCGTCCCGGTCGTCTATCATCCGCGGGTCGCGGGCTCGCTCGTCGGGCACCTCGCCGGGGCGGCAAACGGGGTGTCGATCGCCCGCGGCACGAGCTTTCTGAAGGATCGGCTGGACGAACCCGTGTTCGCGCGCGGCATCAACATCGTCGACGATCCGCACCGGACCCGCGGTTTGCGGTCGAAGCCGTTCGATGCGGAGGGCATGGCCAACCCGCGCATGGCGCTGGTCGAGGATGGCGTGCTGCGCAACTGGGTGCTCGACCTGCGCTCGGCGCGGCAACTGGGGCGACCGACCACCGGGCGAGCGGCGCGCGGCACGTCGGCGCCACCGTCACCGGCGACGACGAACCTCTATCTGGAACCCGGCGCCGCAACGCCCGACGCGTTGATCCGCGACGTCGCCCGCGGGCTCTATGTCACCGAGCTGATCGGTATGGGCGTGAACATGGTGACCGGCGACTACAGCCGGGGCGCGGCCGGATTTTGGATCGAGGACGGTGCGATCGGCTATCCGGTGAGCGAGATCACCATCGCGGGAAATCTTAAGGACATGTTTGCCCATCTGACGCCCGCGGACGATCTGGAGTTCCGCTACGGAACCAATGCCCCGACCTGCCGCATCGACGGCATGACCGTTGCCGGCGCGTAACGCCGATTAGGAATTCCCGCGAGCATCGCGGTGCGGCGGGCGGCCCCGGATCGGCTGTCTCGACGACGGCCGTCGGCACGGGCTCGAGCGCCCTCGGACGACGCCCGCGGCGGTTCGCACCGGACCCGGACCGGCTCTGCAAGGCCCCTTTTCCCCAAACCCGTTAGATGGTAACAACCTGCGTCTGTCGTTCAGCGCGCGTTGCAGGAACTGGCCCAGGCGAGGGAGATTACGTGGCCAAGGAAGACCTCATCGAACTCGAGGGAACGGTCCAGGAGATTCTGCCAAACGCGACGTTCCGGGTCGAACTGGACAATGGACACGAGGTACTGGCGCATACCTCGGGCAAGATGCGCAAGTACCGCATCCGCGTGCTTGCCGGCGATCGGGTCACCGTCGAAATGACGCCGTACGACCTGACCAAGGGTCGCATAACCTTTCGCTTCAAATAGGTGTGCACATGTCACCGCGCACGATACTCGCAGTAGCGGGGCTGGCCTTCGGATGGACGCTGCGGCTGGCGCCGGCAGCGGCATTTCTCTCATTGCTCTTCGTGCTCGACGGTGCGTTGCGGTGGCTCGGACTGCTCGGCATCGTCCCGCTGTTCCTGGCATTGCGGGCCGACACGCTGCGCTGCGGGCCCCGCGGATGCCGGATCGGCGAGGGACGCGCACCTGGACACTGGCCGGCCCCGTAGCCGGCGCCGCAACAGCCGGGCGCAGTCATGGTCCGTTCGACGGAAGAATCGCTTCGCGAGCACATCATCGAGACCTGCCGACGCATGAACGCCGAGGGGCTCAACCAGGGCACCGCCGGCAATGTCAGCGTCCGCACGGACGACGGCCTCCTGATCACGCCGAGCGGCATGGCGTACGACACGATGCGGCCCGAGGACATCGTGCGCGTCGACGGCGAGGGCCGTGCGCACGGCAAGCGGTCACCTTCAAGCGAATGGCGGTTTCATTACGACATCGTTCGAAGCCGCGACGACGTCGGGGCGATATTGCATGCGCATCCAACCTGCTGCACGGCGCTCGCCTGTCTGCGCCGCGACATTCCGGCGTTCCATTACATGATCGCGGTCGCCGGCGGTGATTCGATTCGCTGTGCCCCCTACGCCACGTTCGGCACGCAGGAACTCTCTGACAATGCGCTCGCCGCGCTCGAGGGCCGAAAGGCGTGCCTGCTCGCGAATCACGGGTTGATTTGCGTCGACCGGGACCTGGAGTCGGTGTTCGCGCTGGCGATCGAGGTCGAGACGCTCGCGCGCCAATATTGTGCGGCGCTGCAGATCGCCGAACCTGCCATCCTGCCGGCCGAGGAGATGCGGGTCGTGCTCGCGAAATTCCGCAGTTACGGCGCCTCCGGCAGCCGGCGGTAGTCCCGCTCCCTTACCCGAGACCGTTGGCCATCGCCAACTTTACCGCCTGCGTGCGGTTCGAGACGCCGATCTTCTTGTAGATGCGACGCAGGTGCAGCTTGACCGTGACCTCTTCGACGCCGAGCTGGATGCCGATCTCCCGGTTCGAGATACCCTGAACGAGTGCCCGCAGGACGTCCACCTCGCGCCGCGACAGTCCCTTCGCGGTCACGAATTCCCGGGCCATCTGCGCCGAGCGCCGCTTGGCGACCGCGCGCGTCGCCATCTGCTCGTACAGCTGCGCCGGAATGAATTTCTCACCAACCTGGATCAGCTTGATCGCATGGAAGAAGGCGGGAGCCGACATGTCCTTGGGTATGAAACCCGCAGCGCCATGCGCAAGCGCGTCGGACGCCGCCTCCGAATCGGGGTCGCCCGAAAAGATCGCGCACGGCGTGTCGGGGTAGCTCCCGCGAAACCGCATCAACCCCTGAACGCCGTCCATGCCTGGCAGATCGTAATCGAGGAGGACGATCTCGACCTTGGGTTCCCGGGCCATCGTCGCCATCGCGTCGTCCAGCGACGACGCCGTCACGACTTCGGCATCGGCCTCGTTGTCATGCACCAGCTGCGTCAGCGCGTCGGCCAACAGCTGATGGTCGTCCGCTATAAGTATTTTCATCCCTTCCTCGAGCCCCCGCTGTGTTTTTTTGTGGGGACGCTTCCTTCATGCCGTTTCGTTTGTACCGTCTCGTTCGCCTGGACGCCCTTCTATGGTTGTCAGACATCAGGATTTTGCCAGCACACCATGTATTGGTCCATAGGCCATTGCAAGCCGGTTCCGTTGCGGACGTGGATCGCGGCCTTGGCGGACTGACCGCCGGCGCCGTTCGCACGACGCGGCAGATCGACGCAACGCTTTGCATTTGTGCGCCGTTACGTCTTGAATATGAGGCTGCATCGCCTATGTAGCCCCGTATTATTAGTTTTCCCTAATATTTATCCGCCGCTGTCGCAAAAGACCGGGTGCAACGATGAAACCGATCTCCACCGCGCTTCTGCTGATTGCCCTGTCACTCGCGGCCGCGGCGAACGCCCAGTCGGACTTCACCGTGGAGGCGACGACGATCGAGGACCTCAAGGCCGTATTCGGCACGGTCCAGAGCGTCGACGTGATCGCCGCGCGGGTGCGCATCGGCGGCACCGTCAGCGGCCTTGCGATCGACGAAGGAGCCGCCGTCCGCCAGGGTGACGTGCTTGCCCGGGTCGCGGATCCCAAGCTGTCGCTCCAGCTGGTGGCGATCGATGCGAGGTTGCGCTCGCTCGCATCGCAGAAGGAACTGGCGGAGATCGAGCTCGACCGCATGACGCGGTTGCGCAAGACGGGCGCGGTCAGTCAGGCGCGCCTCGACGAGGCGCAGACCAATCTCGACGTCATCAGCGGCAATCAGGCGGCCGTCGAGGCCGATCGCGCGGTTCTTGCGGAACAGCTGGCGGAGGGAGCCGTCCTGGCGCCGACGGACGGGCGGGTCTTGCGCGTGCACGTCACGGAAAACTCCTTCGTCTTGCCGGGCGAGGCGATCGCGAGCATAGCGGCGGAGCGCTACGTCCTCAGAATCGAGCTGCCGGAGAGGCACGCGCGCTTCATCGCACAGGGCGACACCGTTCGAGTCGGTGGGCGCGGCTTGGCACCTGCCGATCCGGAGAGCGGCGACCCGCTGGGCAACGGCCTCATTGCCCAGGTCTATCCGGAAATGAGAAACGGCCGTGTCGTCGCCGACGTCGAAGTGTCGGGCCTCGGTGATTTTTTCGTCGGTGAACGGGTTCGCGTCTACGTCACCGCCGGCGTCCGGGAGACGATCATCGTTCCGGCCGGGTTCCTGCAGCAACGCTATGGCGTCACGTACGCCATGGTAAAGGGCGAGGGCGAGGTCATGGTCCAGCCCGGTCAGCGTTTCGACGGCCAGGCCGAGATCCTGTCGGGCCTGCGTCCGGGCGATATACTGATACATCCCTGATTCGGGAGTCGCACGATGGATCTCGGGCTCTCGGGTCGCCTGACGCAAGCCTCGATCGCGTCGCCACTGACTCCGTTGCTGCTGATAGCAGCCATCCTCGTCGGCCTGCTCGCTCTTGCGGTTCTGCCGCGCGAGGAGGAGCCGCAGATCAGCGTGCCGATGGTCGACATCCTCGTGACCGCGGACGGGCTGAAGGCCGAGGACGCGGTCGAACTGGTGACCAAGCCGCTCGAGGACATCGTCAAGGGCATCGACGGCGTCGAGCACGTGTATTCCCAGTCGCTGGACGATCGCGTCGTCGTGACCGCCCGCTTTTTCGTCGGCACCTCCGCGGATACGGCGATCTTGAGGGTGCACGAGGAAGTCCGTGCGAACATGTCCGATATCCCCCTCGGCATTCCCGAACCGCTGATCGTCGGCCGCGGCATCAACGACGTCGCAATCCTGACGCTGACCCTGGCACCCCGCGCCGATCTCGCTCCCGCGCTCGCGGACCGCTGGGACGACAACGCCCTGTTCAATGTCGCCGAGGAATTGCTGCACGAACTCATCAAGGTCGAAGACGTCGGCCTCACCTACATCGCCGGCGGCAGGGCCGACCAGATCCGCGTCGAGCCCGATCCCGAACGACTCTCGCTTTACGGCGTCACCCTGAACCGCCTGATCGAGAAGATCGAGAACGCGAACCGGTCGTTCGTCGTGGGGGCCGTCCGCGAGGGCGATTCCAGCGTACCGACGGTCGCGGGACAGACCCTGAGCGGTGTTCCCGACATCGGCCTGCTGATCATAACCACCCACGACGGACGCCCCGTCTACGTCAAGGACGTGGCCAGCGTCGTCGTCGGCGCGACGCCGGTCGAGCACCAGGCGTGGCACATCGAGACCTCGGGGGACGGTGATTTGCAGATCCTGCCGGCGGTGACCGTGGCGCTCGCGAAGCGGGAAGGCGCCAACGCCGTCGTCGTCGCCGACCGGCTGCTCGACCGGCTTGCAACCGTCCGCGACCGCCTGGTGCCGGGCGAGGTCGCCATTCACGTCACCCGGAACTACGGCGAGACAGCCTCGGAAAAGGCGGACGAGCTTCTGCTGCACTTGGGAATCGCCACGGTCAGCATCGTGCTGCTGATCGGGCTGTTCGTCGGCTGGCGCGAGAGCGGCGTCGTTCTCGTCATCATTCCGACGACGATACTGCTGACCTTCTTCGCTTCCTGGCTGATGGGGTACACGATCAACCGGGTCAGCCTGTTCGCATTGATATTCTCGATCGGCATCCTCGTCGACGATGCCATCGTCGTCGTCGAGAACATCGTGCGGCACTGGCGTCTGAAGCCCGGCGGCGATCTCGTGAAGACGGCCGTCGAGGCCGTCGCCGAGGTCGGCAATCCGACGATCGTGGCGACGCTTACCGTGATCGCGGCGCTGCTGCCGATGATGTTCGTCAGCGGCCTGATGGGGCCTTACATGGCACCGATTCCGGCCAACGCCAGCGCGGCGATGCTGTTCAGCTTCTTCGTCGCGGTCATGATCGCGCCATGGCTGCTCCTCAAGCTGGGTGGCGGCAAGCACGCGGCCGCGGCCGGCGCGGGATCGCCCCACGGGCACGGCACCCGGCTCCGGCGCATTTACCGGCGTGCCGCCGGACCAATCCTCGCAAGCCGGGCTCGTTCGTGGCTGTTCCTGGTGCTCGTCGGCGTCGCCACCATTGCGGTGCTGTTCATGTTCGCCACGCGGGCGGTGACGGTGAAACTGCTGCCGTTCGACAACAAGTCGGAGCTCCAGGTCGTCGTCGACCTGCCGGAGGGATCGAGCCTGGAGGCGACGCACCGGGTGTTGATCGCCGCGGCGCGGGCGATAGCCGATCTGCCCGAGCTTTCGCACGTGCAGGCGTACGCCGGTACGGCGGCGCCGTTCAACTTCAACGGTCTGGTCCGCCACTACTATCTGCGTGCGAGTCCGGAGATGGGTGATCTGCAGATCAATCTCGCGCCGAAGCACGAACGCGCGCGGGCCAGCCACGCCATCGCGCTCGACATCCGCGGCCGGCTTCAAGGACTCACCGCTCCGCCGGGGACGTCGATCAAGGTGGTCGAGGTGCCACCCGGCCCGCCGGTCCTATCGACCCTGATCGCAGAGATCTATGGCCCCGACGCCGAGACGCGACGGGACCAGGCGCGGCGCGTTCGCGCGGCCTTCGAAAGCGTCAGCTTCGTCGTCGATGTCGACGACAGCTTCGGACAGCCGACCCGCCGGCTGCACTTCGCGATAGACCAGGAGAACCTTGAATTCCACGGCGTCGAGGAGGAAGCCGTCTACGACACGGTGGCGGCACTGTTCGGCGGCGTCAGGGTCGGCTATTCGCACCGCGGCGGCGGGCGCAATCCCGTGGAGATCGCGATCCGTCTGCCGAAATCGGCCCTCGCACCCGGGGAGCGCCTGTTGAGCACGCCGGTCCCCGCCCGCGACGGAACCGTGGAGTTGGGCGACATCGTCAACGTTCGTTACGAGAAGGCTTCGTTCCCGTTGTTCAGGCACAACGGCCGCTTCACCGAGATGGTCACGGCCGATCTCGCCGGCCGCTTCGAGGCGCCGATCTACGGGATGTTCGCCGTCGAGGACGCGATCGCGGCGATGGACTGGGGCGCGGCGGGACCGCCCGACATCCGCTATCGCGGTCAGCCGGAAGACGAGAGCCGCGCCTCGCTGCTGTGGGACGGCGAATGGGAGATCACGTGGACGACGTTCCGCGACATGGGAGGCGCCTTCATCGTGGCGCTGCTGGGCATCTACCTGCTGGTCGTCGGCCAGTTCCGCAGCTTCAAAGTACCACTGGTCATCCTCACACCGGTGCCGTTGACCCTCGTCGGCATCGTCATCGGGCACTGGCTGTTCAACGCGCCGTTCACGGCGACCTCGATGATCGGCTTCATCGCGCTGGCCGGCATCATCGTCCGCAACTCGATCCTGCTGGTCGATTTCATCGGCCACGAACGGGCCAGGGGCACGTCGCTGCGTCCGGCCCTCATCGAGGCGGGCGCGATACGGTTCCAGCCGATCTTCCTGACCGCGATGGCGGCCATGATCGGCGCCGCCTTCATTCTGGCCGACCCGATCTTCCAGGGCCTGGCGATCTCGCTGGTATTCGGGCTGGCGTCCTCGACCGCCCTCACGCTGCTGGTGATTCCCGCTATCTACGTCGTGTTCCGCGACGACGGCTCCGAGTTGCCGACGGACTAGCGGTCCGGGCCGCCCGCTAGATCCCCGAGCCGAAGTCCTTGAACGTCTCGATCGGCAGATGGATTCCGCATTCGGTCTTGCCCTTGCCGCGCCAGCGGCCCGCGCGTGTCGACTCGCCCGGCGCAATCCGATCGGTGCAGGGCAGACAGCCTATCGACTTGAAGCCGTCCTCCTCGAGCGGATGGCGCGGCAGCCGGTGACGCGCGAAATACGCGTCGACGTCCGACTCGCTCCAGTCGAAAAGCGGATTGATCCTGACGCGGCCGTCGCTTGCCTCGAACCGGCGCAGGGACGCCCGCGCCGCACCGTGTTCGCGACGGCGACCGTTGAAATAGGCTGCAAAGCCGGCGAGACCCCGCTGCAGCGGCTCGACCTTGCGAATGAAGCAGCAGAGGTCGGGACGCTTCATCCACAGGATGCCATTCGGATCGTTGCCGCCGAGCGACGAGGGCTCCGGCGCAAGGACGCGCATGTCGGCGAGACCCAGGCGCTCGACGAGCGCGTCGCGGTAGCGCAGCGTCTCGCCGAAATGCTTGCCGGTGTCGAGAAACAGCACCGGCGTTCGACGATCGGCTTGCGCAACCATGTTGAGCAGCACCGCCGCCGATGACCCGAACGATGACACCAGCGCGATGCGACGCGGGAATTCCTTGCGGATGAGGCCGCTCACGAGCTCCTGCGCCGAGCTGTCGGCGTAGAGCTCTTCCAGTCGCCGCACCGCAAGCGCCGCCGCTTCGTCCGGACCTGCTGTGTGATTCGCCGTGGCAGTCGAGACCATCCGTTCACCCCTGCTGTCCTTCGAGGGGCTTCGAGAGCCCCGCGCGCCGATGCCTGGACCATCCCGCCCCGGCCCGCGACGCCGTCCGTCGCGCTTCCGCCCAAGGCGACCGCTGCAACGTGCCCGGAGCCTGCGACATTCGATATTAACATAGATAAATTCGTAATCTGTCAATTAATAACTGCGAGTGATGTGATTTGATCAATTAAACAGTTATTAAGATGTTTATTGTGCCCGCGCGTGCCCGACGCCGGATCCCTGCGGAGCCGACCGAGGTCGATCGCTCGCGCTCGAACTCGGGCAGGGGCGCTCTGCTGCAACTCGATGCCGCAATTCGGCTGGCCGGTGGCATGCCGGCGTGGAATGCCATAGCATAGCCGGACAAGGGGGATTGCTGATGCGCATCGTAATCGAGACGACGGACTTCAAACGCCTGTCGCCGGAAGCCCAACGCGAGATCATGGGCCTGTTCGCCGGCCCCGAGGTGCTGGAACCGGGCCGCACGCGGCGGCGGGCAACGGCGCGCTGGAAGGAGCCGGTCGACCTGACGCCCGACCTCGCGCGACGGCTGGTCCACGGCCTGTCGGTAAACCATCGTCAGCGGCTCGAGATCTTCGCACGCAAGGACGGGCGCGCGCGCATGAAGGAGCTCCTGGCGGTCACGGGCGACTCGCACTGGCGGGCCCTGTCGCTGTTCGAGGGCGCGATGACGAGACGGCTGCGACGGCTGATCGGCGACGACGAGAAGAAGGCCCATCTGATCGGCTGGGACTACGACTCCACGGTCTGGGACAAGGAGCACAAGGACATCGTCGACGGCGTCTATTACGTGACACCGACGACGGCGGAGGCGCTGAAGGCCGTCCTATTGAGCTAGGCCGTCGGCTCGCGCAATGCGCGTCGCCCCGGCCCGTCCGTGCACGTAGCCGTCGGCGACGTCCGCGAATGTCGTCAGTCTTGCGACGCGGTCGCGACCGTCGCCCGCCTCGATGCGGCCGTCGAGCAGATCGCGCCACGTCGTCGCGACCGCCGGCATGTCGACCCGGTGCGGCGACAGGCGGAAACGCCGGACGCCGGCGCCGAGCAACGTATCGACGGCGGGAATGAGGTCGACGACGGCGTGCGAGAGCGTCTGGATCCCGTTCACCGCGAGAAACGGTTCGCCGTCGAGCGTCTCGAGCGGCATGCCGTCGGAATCGTCGGCGCAAACGAACTGACATCCATCCTTGTGCAGCCCGTGCGCCCGGGCATGGTAGCAGCGCACCGAGAGGGCCAGCGGCATCCGGCCGTACGCCAGCAACTCGAGCTCGATTCCGGGCACGCGCTCGGCCAGCGCCGCGATGGCCTGCGCCGGGAGCTCCGGCGGCAGACAGACGCGAACCGCGCCGTTGCGCGCCATCCAGGCCAGCGTCAGCTCGCTGTAGACATTGACCGTCGGCCCGACGACGTGCGGCCGGCCGGCGAGCATGGCCATTGCGGTCACGTCGTTTGCCTCGACCAGCCCGTCCGTCTGCTGCACCAATGTCCGCGCGGCGCGCACGTCGCGCGCGTCCGCGAGTAGCGCCTGGGTCGACCACACGACCTCCTTGCCGGCACGGGCCAACCTCTCGGCCGCGTCGGCGAGGACGTCGGCGAGGAACGGCGTCCGTTTCGGACAGACGATCTCGCCCAGGTGGACGCTGTCGATCGGTGCCTCGTCCGCGACCCGCGCATAGAAATCCCGCACCGACTGCGCCGGCCAGTTGAACAGCAGCGGCCCGAGGGTCAGTTTGGCTCGGTCCTTCATCGCCATCCCTTCTCGTACGCGCCGGTGGTCTGCCGGCCGCCCTCCGCCACCGTGCCGAGTCCGGGGTCCGGCAACGGCTCGCCGCGAGCCAGGGCGTCGACCGCCCGGCGGAACGCGGAGACGACCTGCGTGACATAGGCGCGCCCGCGCTGGCGGCCTTCGATCTTCAGCGCCGTCACGCCGGCCCGCGCCAGCTCCGGCAGCATGCGGATGGCGTCGAGCGATGTCGGCTCCTCGAACAGGTACGAGGCGCGGCCGCAGGCCTTGAAGCGGCCCTTGCACAGGGTCGGGTAGCCGGCCGCCTCGCCGTGGTCGAACATGTTGATGGTGAAATCGCCGAGGCGCGACACCAGCCGCCCCTCACGTTCCTCGTAGCGCACCTGGCCGGCCGGTGAGCAGACGCCGTTCATGTTCGGCGATTCGCCGGTGGCGTAGGACGACAGGAGGCAGCGCCCCTCCGCCATGACGCACAGGCCGCCGAACGCGAAGACCTCGGTCTCGACGTCGATTTCGGCGTTGACCCGCGCGATCTCGGTCACGGTGAGGACGCGCGGCAGCACGACCCGCCGCACCCCGAATTCCGAGGCATAGAAGCGAATCGCCTGCGGGTTCGCCGCCGCGGCCTGCACCGACAGGTGCCGCCGTGTCCCCGGGTGGTTGTCGCGGGCATGGGCGAGCAGCCCGATATCCGCGAGGATCAGCGCCGCGGCGCCGAGCGATGCCGCATCGTCGATGGCCCGCAGCCAGGGCCCGGGATCACCCGCCCGCGGATAGGTGTTGATCGCCACCAGAACCCTGGCACCGGCCCGCTCGGCGTAGGCTATTCCCTCGGCCAGTTCCGCACGGCTGAAATTGAGGCCGGGAAAATTCCGCGCGTTGGTCTCGTCGCGAAATCCGAGATAGACCGAATCGGCGCCGGCGTCGACGGCGGCACGCAGCGCGGCCGGAGTCCCGGCGGGGCAGACGAGCTCCAACGCGGCGAGCGTCACGCCCGCCTCGCCTTGCGCCGCGCCGCAAGCCCCGCGACCGTCTGGTCGAGGTCGCGGATGCGGCGGTCCTGCTGGTCGCAGCGGCGCGATACGGGGCCGACGAAGGCGGCTCGCAGCGTCTCCAGATCGGCTTCCATGCGCCGGTAGAGCGCGCCGCCGGCCTGAACGAGTCTCTGCAGCGGACCGGCCATCGGGCCGAGCGGCGGAAGGAGATCGTCGACGAGCGAGATTTCGGCCCCGTCGACCGCGTTGCGCAGGGCAACGACCGCCGCCATGTCGCCCTCGACGACCAGCGAGCGCGCGAAGAACAGGGCGTCGCCGTCGATGCGCCCCTCGAGCAGGTCGATGAGCACCGGCAAGGTGCCGCGGATCGTCGCCGCCGGCTGCGACGGCGGCGGTTCGTCCTCGTCGAGTACGGTCAGGCGCGGCGTCGCGGGCGCGACCGAGAGCAGAAAGCGCAACGGCAGGTCGACCGGATCGATGAGGAAGTCCGGGTTCGTGAGCTCGCCGAGTCTTTCGAACACGCCGCGGTGTCGTCGCGACAGCAGGGCCATGGCGAGCGACGCCGCCGCCTGCGCCGGCAGGCGCGGCAGCGGGCGCAGAGCGAATCCGAGGATCAGGGCCGGCGACAGGGACGGCGCCCGGCTCGTCGGCTGCCGATCGGTCGGGGACATGGGCAAACGCGCTCCTGCAGTGGTCCGTTGCGGAGGGCGCGATGCTAGCCCCGTGCCGGTTCCGGCAGCCTTGATATAGGTCAAGCCGTTGCCGGCTCATCCGCAACCGGCCGCCCGCGGCCGATGCCGCCCGCTGCCGACCGCGCGGGCCGGCCAGTTGTCGTTGGCCGGTGTCCTGCTAGCCAGATCGTCCGCGACACGCTCGATCATGCCCCGTTCGAGGCCGATGTCCCGCAGCGCATGATCGCTTAGACGGGCAAGCGCGCGATAGGTCTGACGCCGGTCGCGCTGGCGGCGATAGGACGCCATCATCCGTGCCAGCAGCGCGCGAACGCGGCCGTCGGGATTCCGGGACCGGGTATCGCGGGCGAGCGGCAGCTCGATTCCGCCGGCGCGCGCGATGCTGTGGATCAGGATGTTCAACATGATAAAGTTCTCCTCATCTATATGGATGACCCTCACCTGAGCCTTCCCTTTCGATATTTCGGATTTCATAGAGGTTGCACAAACGACGATTCGTAATAGAATGACTTAGATTTTTTGCCTATATGACGGAGACCGTCGCGATGAGCCGCCGCCTCGCACCGCTCAACGCACTGCGCGCCTTCGAAGCTGCGGCGCGGCATCTGAGCTTCACGAAGGCCGCCGCGGAACTGAACGTCACGCCGGCCGCCATCAGCCATCAGGTCAAGTCGCTGGAGGGATATTTCGGCGTCGCGCTGTTCCGTCGCCTGACCCGGGCGTTGTTGCTGACGCCCGCCGGGCAGTCGGTCCTGCCGAGGCTGCGCGACGGCTTCGACATGCTGGCCGAGGCCTGTGAGCGGTTGCGCTCGGCGGAGAGCCGGCGCGTGCTCACCGTCAGCGTCGCACCGTCGCTCGCCGCGCGCTGGCTGGTGACGCGACTCGAAGGCTTCCGCGCCGCGCATCCGGACATCGATATCCGGCTCGACGCCAACGAGCGGCTGGTCGACTTCGCACGCGACGATGTCGACCTGGCGATCCGATACGGCGGCGGCCACTATCCGGGCCTGCACGTCGAAGGCCTGTTCCGCGCCGACGCCTTTCCGGTGTGCAGCCCGGCGCTGCTCGACGGGCCGAAGCCGCTGCGACGACCCGCCGATCTAGCGCGATTTCGGCTTCTGCATGTCGACTGGAAGACAAGCGGCGACACCTGGCCGACCTGGGCCATGTGGCTCAAGGCGGCGGGCGTGCAAGGCGTCGACACGGAACGCGGACCGCGGTTCACCGACGCGCACCTGGCGGTGCAGACCGCGATCGACGGGCACGGCGTGGTTCTCGCGAGCGAGGTGCTCGTCGCCGACGATTTGGCCGAAGGGCGTCTGGTCCGCCCCTTCGAGACCTCCGCGGCGAGCGACTTCGGCTACTACATCGTCTGCCCGCCGGAGCTTGCGGAAACCGAGAAATGCGGTGCCTTCGCGGCGTGGCTCAGGGCCGAGGCGGCGGCGACGCTACGCGACGCCACTAGCCCGTGAGCGCGCGCCGGATCATGTTCAACCCGGCTAGCAGCAGCACGAACAGCACGAAATTGCGAAACGTCTGCGCGTTGAGCCGGCGGCGCAGCAGCTGCCCCACCCAGACGCCGGCCAGCACGGCGGGGACGCCAAGCATGGACAACAGATAGAGCTGCGGTCCGAGCAGGCCGAACAGCGTGAGCACCAGTATCAGCGAGAGCGCGCCGCAGGCATACGTCACGCCCACGGCGGCGACGAAATCGTCCTTCTCGAGTCTCAGCGACAGCAGGAACATGGCGATCGGCATGCCGAAGAAGCTGGAGATGCCGCCAATCAACCCCGACAGCAGGCCGACCGGCGGTGCCAGCCATCGTTCCAGGGCCGGCGATACGTGCCACGCCGGCTGGAACCGGATGGCGGCAACGAAGAGGACGACGATGCCGCCGAGCGTGCCGATCAGAACGCGCGGGTCGGCCCATGCAAGCGCCGCCGCGCCGATCGACATGCCGAACGGCTGAATGGCGAGGATCGGCCAGAAACGACGCAGGATCGGGCGCCAGCGCCCGCCCTGGGTTGCCTGCACGATGTTCGATGCGAGAATCGGGAACGTCATCAGCGATACCGCCGTCGGCACGCTGACGGCAAGCGCCATGATCGGCACGGCGACCATCGGCAGGCCGATCCCGGAAGCACCCTTTACGACCCCGCCGGCCGCGAGACCGCCGCCGACCACGAGGATCATCAACAGTGTCGTCTGGTCCACGCCCTGCCGCCTTCCCGCGCGTCGTTGTCTTCGGGGTCCGTCCAGACCGGGCGGGTCGCCTCGGGTGTCGCCGCCTGATGCTCTGCGAACAGCCTGCATAGATCGCCAAACGGAGCTTGGCAACACCACGAAACCTGCAGCCGCGCAGTGCCCGTGCGGCCGGGCATGCTTGTCCTGCGGACCCGCCGACGGTCAGGCGCTGCGGCGACGGGCCGAAAATGCGGGCGTCGCCCGCCGGGGCGAGCTTGCCGTGCGAGTCGTGCGCGACCTGTCGGAGCCGCCCGGATGATTGATGCCGCCGCCCGTCCCCGACCAATGGTTCCGCCGGGACGACACCCCGATCGACCTGCGGATCGGCCGAACTCGTCCCGTGGAATCGGGTACATGGACGGCGGCGCAATCGCCGCGGCTGCATTGCGGTCGGGCCGGTTCGCTTCGCCCGGGCTGGCCGGTGCGGGGAAATTGAAGGTGGATTCGCCTGCGGGAAAACGCAATCATATGCGCCGCAAGGCAGCTAATCGTCTTGCCCTTGCACGGAGCCGCCGGCGCAACGACGCCATGTCGGCCCCGGCGCAAGCGAATCAACAACGGGAGGAAACTCAATGCTGAGAGTCACGAAATGGGGGCTGTCTGCCCTCGGGCTCGTGTTTGGACTGGGGCTCGGGGTACCGGCGCTCGCGGACAAGCACGCGACGCTGCCGGACGCGATGGCCAAGCCGGGAGGCTTTCCCGAACGGCCTCTGACCATGATCGTCCCCTACGGCCCGGGTGGCGGCTCCGGCCAGGTTGCCCGCGGCATGATCCAGGGCGTCAAGGATGCCACCGGCATCGACATCACGCCGGACTACAAGCCCGGCGGCTCGGGCATGGTCGGGCTCAAGACCTACATGGCAGCCCCGGCCGACGGCTATACCGTCCTCGAGCATATCGACGACGCAACCAGCGCCTATGCCATCGGCAAGAGCGACATTCACCCGGCGGAGGACCTGATCCCACTGGTCATCTCGCAGATCACCTTCAGCCAGATCTACATCCGCAAGGACGAGACACGCTTCAACGACTGGGCCTCGTACGTGGAATACGTCAAGTCGCAGGGCGGCAAGTCGACCATCGCCAACGTCGCCGGCGAAGGGTCGATGGAGCGCATCAACATGAACCGGATCGCCAACCATTACGGCGTCAAGGTCCAGCAGATCAGTTTCGACAAGGGTGCCCCGCGCTACGCGGCGCTGAAGGGCGGCCAGGTTGATGCGCTGTTCGAGCAGCCGGGCGACGTACGCGGCTTCCTCGAAAGCGGCGACTTCAAGCCGATCCTCACGCTGCTCAAGGAACGTCCCCCGGCCTTCCCCGACACGCCCTCGATGTCGGACGTCGACCTGACCTTCACCCCGCTCATGCGGTTCCGCGGCTTCTACGTCCACAAGGACGCGCCCCCCGACCGCGTCAAATACTTGCAGTGGGCCTTCCAGAAGGGCTTCTTCACCGAGAGCTACCAGGCCTTCAACAAGTCGAAGTTCATGGACCTCATCCCCAGCTTCCGCGATACCGAGGGTGCCCGGGTGCTGATCAACGAGACCATGGAGATCTATCGGCAGACCTACAGGGAAATGGGGCTCATCAAGTAGCGCCTCTCCGACCTGTGTCGCCCCGGCGCCGGCGGACGTGAGCCGCCGGTGCCGGGCGCTGGAAGGACGTCGCCATGGGCAAGCTCACCGCCGGGCAGTGGACCGAAATCGTTATCTGGATCGCCGTCGCCGGCGTCGCCTATGCGTACAGTTTCGAGTTCGACCGCGACATCGAGATGTACCGGTTCGGGGCTTCCGGCTGGCCGCGACTGGTAATTCTGCTCATCTTCGTCGCCGCGATCGGCCAGTTCCTCCAGGACCTCCGCCAGGCACAGATCGCGCCGCTGTACGACCCGGGCTATTTCAGCAAGTTCAGCGAGCACGGCCCGCGCTTCGTGATCCGCATGGGACTGACGCTCGTGCTGCCGCTGATCTATGCGGCGCTGCTGCAGGGTATGGGTTACTACTTCCTGACGCCGCTCTTCCTCATCGGATACCTCTACCTGACCGGCGAGCACCGCCTGAAGATGCTGTTTCTCGTGCCGCTGGTGATCTACGGCGTGGTGACGCTGATCTTCACGCGCATCCTCTATGTCGGCTTGCCGACGGGCTATTGGCCGGGTTTCTACGATTTCGGAAACTGGGTCGTCGTCCTCCTGCGCAGCTAGGCGAACCGTCGGGAAAGCCGGACGCACATGGACCTCTTCCTGCAAGGCACCGCGACCCTGTTCAGCGACTGGCTGAGCGTCACGATCTTCTTCGCCGGCCTGGTCGGCGGCCTGCTGTTCGGTGCCATACCGGGCATCAGCATGCTGACGCTCGCGGCGATCTTCCTGCCGTTCTCCGGATTTCTGACCGCCGCCGACGCGATCATGTTCTATTCGGTGCTCTACTGCTCGGGCACGTATGGCGGCGCGGTGACGGCGATTCTATTCAACATTCCCGGCTCGCCGGAGAACGCGCCAACCGCGTTCGACGGCTATCCGATGACGCAGCAGGGCAGGGCCGGAAAGGCGATCGGCGCGGCCGTGCTGTGTTCCGCGTTCGGCGGCACCTGCTCGGTGCTCCTGATGATGGTGGCGACACCGCTGCTCGCCGATATCGCGGTAAGCCATTTCGGCCCGCCGGAGATCTTCTCGCTCGTCTTCTTCGGCATTGCGGTGGCCTCGTCCGTCGGTGCCAAGACGCTCTGGAAGGGCTGGCTTTCGGTGTTGCTCGGCCTGCTGATGGCGACCGTCGGGCTCGACCCGGTCGCGGGCGAGGAACGGTATACGTTCGATTTCGTCTACCTGTTGGCGGGCCTGCATTTCATCCCCGTGATCCTTGGCTTCTTCGCGGTGTCCGAGGTCCTCGTGCAGGCGGAGCGGCGCGTCACGGGCAAGTTCGAGATGCCGAAATTCGTCACCTCGTTCCCGAGCTTCGCCGAGTTCTGGAAGCTCAAATTCGCGGTCGCCCGTTCGATCGGCCTCGGGTTCTTCTCCGGGATCCTGCCCGGTATCGGTGCGACGCTCGCCGCCTTTCTCAGCTACAACGAGGCGGTGCGCTGGTCGCGGCGGCCGGAGCGCTTCGGCCAGGGCGAACTCGAGGGGGTGGTGGCATCGGAGACCGCCAACAACTCGGCGACCGGCGCGGCGATGATCCCGCTGCTCGCGCTCGGACTTCCGGGCGGGGCACTGACGGCGATGATGGTCGGCGTCTTTCAGATGCACGACATCGAGCCGGGTCCGCTGGTCTTCATCAATTCGGCCGACCTCGTCTGGGTCGTGTTTTCGGCTATGTTCTTCGCCAATATCGCCATCCTCGTGCTGGGCGTCCTCGAGACCAAGACGGTCCTCCACCTGCTGCGTATTCCGTTCCAGTTCCTGGCACCGGGCATTCTGCTGCTGGCGACCGTGGGCGCCTATGCCGTGCGCAACCTGGCGATGGACGTATTCGTCATGTTTGCGGCCGGCATCCTGGCCTATTTCCTGCGCCGTACCGGCTATTCGGTGCCCGGCATCGTGCTCGGCCTGATCCTCGGCAAGCTGGGCGAACAGAACTTCGCGCAGGCCATGCAGCTCGTCAGCTACGACTTCGGCGCCTTCCTGAGCCGCCCGATGGTTGCGATCTTGCTGCTGGCCGGCCTTGCCACCATCCTTACGAATATCTACCGGGCGCTGACCGGTACCCGCAAAGGGATCGAAATGTAGACCGTCTGGTGCGGCGCCGCAGGTGCGACCCGCGTCATTTCCGGGATCAAGGCCGATGAGCAGTACGACAGTTCGACCCCTCAGCCAGGACAGCCGCCCGAAAGCGGTCGTCGCCGGCCTCGTAAACCGTGCGCGCAACGCGATGGCGGCGTTCGCGGATGCCGATCAGGCGAGGGTTGACGAGGCGGTGACCGCGCTGGCCTGGTCGCTGTACAAGCCGGAGAATGCGCGACGCCTGGCCGAACGTGCGGTGCGCGATATCGGGCTCGGCAATGTCGAAAGCAAGATCACGAAGAACCAGCGCAAGACCTTCGGCACGTTGCGCGACCTGCTGCGCGCAAAGACCGTAGGCGTCATCGAGGAGGATCCGGCGCGCGGCATCGTCAAGTGGGCCAAGCCGGTCGGTGTGGTGGCCGCGATCACGCCCTCGACCAACCCGTCGGCGACACCGGTCAACAAGGCGATGATGGCGCTCAAGGGGCGCAACGCCGTGATCATTGCGCCCTCGCCGGCGGCTTCGGGCGTCACCGGCGAGACCGTCGACACGATGCGCGCCGAACTGGCGAAGATCGGCCTGCCCGAGGATCTCGTCCAGATCCTGCCGCCGCCCGTCGACCGCCTACTGACCACCGAGCTGATGAAGGCGGCCGACCTCGTCGTCTGCACCGGCAGCCAGAACAATGTGCGCGCCGCCTATTCGAGCGGCACGCCGGCGATCGGCGTCGGCGCCGGCAACGTGCCGGTGATCATCGACACGGACGCCGACCTCGATGATGCGGCGGCCAAGATTGCGGCATCGAAGACGTTCGACAACGCCACGTCCTGCTCGTCCGAGAACTCGGTGGTGATTTCCGAGGCGATCTACGAGCCGGCGATCGCCGCATTGGAGCGCGCCGGTGGCTGGCGCGCCACGGGCTGGAAGGAGCAGATCCAGGCCGCGCTGTGGCCCGACGGCAAGCTGAGCCGCCACCTGATCGCGAAGGACGCGAAGGTCTTCGCCGCCGTTGCCGGCCTGCCGGACGAGGCCCGGACCGCGAAGTTCTTTCTGGTCGAGGATGACGGTATCGGCGCCGACCACCCCTTCTCGGGCGAGAAGCTGTCGCTCGTGCTGACGGTGTACCGCGCGCGCGACTGGAATGACGCGAAGCGCATCGTGCGTGATGTCCTCGACCACCAGGGGCGCGGCCATTCCTGCGGCATTCACACCAAGACGATGGACCGCGCGCGCGACCTCGCGGCCGAGATCGACGCCGTGCGCGTGCTCGTCAACCAGGCGCACACCTTCGGCAACGGCGGCGGCTTCGACAACGGCCTGCCGTTCACGCTGTCGATGGGGTGCGGGACTTGGGCCGGCAATTCGATCGACGAGAATCTCAACTGGCGCCACTTCATCAACGTCACCCATCTTGTCACGACCATCCCCGAGGATCGGCCGACCGAGGAAGCGCTGTTCGGCAACTACTGGGCGAAATACGGGAAGTGACGCGATGAACTTCGAGGAGCACGCGGCGAAGCCGCTGCTGTCGGCGGTTGGCATTCCGACGCCACAGGGCGCCGTTGCCGCCACGCCGGGCGAGGCGGCGGAGATTGCCGGGCGGATCGGACCCTGCGTGGTGAAGGCGCAGGTACCGACGGGCAGGCGCGGCAAGGCGGGTGGCATCCGCGTCGCGGAAACCGGCGACGCGGCGCGAGCCGCGACGGAGACCATTCTCGGCATGAAGATCGGCGAGCACACGGTCGAGCGTGTTCTGATCGAGCAGGCGGTCGACATCGCGGGAGAGAGCTACGCAGCGGTCATGAACGACCCCGGTTCCAAGAGCCCGCTGCTTCTCTTCGCCGCCGAGGGCGGCATGGAGATCGAGGAGTTGACGGCGGCGCGCCCGGACGCGCTGGTCCGGATCGAGACCGATATCCGTCGCGGGGTCGATGGGGCGGCGCTCCGCAAGGCGTTGACGGGCCAAGTCCCCGCAGGACGGGAAACGGACTTCGCCGGCGTCCTGGAGAAGCTCTATGCCGCCTATCTCGCGAACGATGCGGAGCTGATCGAGATCAACCCGCTGGCGACGACCTTGGACGGCCGTCTCGTCGCGCTCGACGCCAAGTTCGTGCTCGACGATTCGGCGGTCATTCGGCAGCCGGACCTCGCGGCGCGCGGCTCGCCGGACAGATTGACCGCCCTCGAGGCCCGTGCCCGCGAGGCTGGCCTGAAATACATCGAACTCGACGGCGACGTCGGCGTGCTGGCGAACGGCGCGGGCCTGACCATGACGACGATGGATTCGGTGCGCCATTTCGGCGGCCGTCCCGCCAACTTCCTCGAGATCGGCGGCGAGGCCTATCGCCTCGGCAAGGAGGCGCTCGGCCTCGTGCTCGACGATCCGAGGGTGCGCAGCCTCGTCGTCAATTTCTGCGGCGCCTTCGCGCGCACCGACGTGATGACGCAGGGTATCGTCGAGGCCTGGGAGGAGCTGCGCCCCGACGTGCCGGTGTTCTTCTCGATCCACGGTACCGGGGACGTCGAGGCGGTGGCGCTGCTGAGAGAACGCCTCGGCATGGAGCCCTTCGATCGCATGGACGACGCGGTGAAGGCCGCGGTCGAGGCCGTGGTCGCGCGGCCGGGGGCCGACCGGTGATCCTCCGCGGCACGGAGACCGTGTTGGTGCAGGGGATCACCGGCAGGCAGGGCACCTTCTGGTCCGAGCGCATGCTCGAATACGGCACACGGATCGTCGGCGGGGTGAACCCGAAACGCGCCGGCGAGATGCATCTCGATCGCCCGGTCTGGGGGTCGGCGGCGGAGGCGGCGCAGGAAACGAGGATCGACGCCTCGGTGCTCTTCATCCCGCCGCTCGGTGTCAAGGCCGCGGCGCTCGATGCCATCACTGCCGGCATCGGCAAGCTGGTGATCCTCACCGAGCACATCCCGGTGCACGACGTGATGCACGTGATTGCAGCGGCGCGCGAGGCGGGCGCGCGCATCGTCGGACCGAACACGGCGGGGCTGGTGACGCCCGGCGAATGCTTCGCCGGCTTCATGCCGGCCTTCAACGAACGCATCTTCCGGCCCGGCGAAATCGGCGTCATCTCGCGCAGCGGCAGCCTCGGCACGCTGGTCTGCCTAAATCTCGTGCGCGACGGTTTCGGCATTTCCGCGTTCGTCGGCATCGGCGGCGACCCGATCATCGGCACGACGACGCGCGACGCGTTGGTCTCGCTCGACGAGGACGCGCGCACCGGGGCCGTGGTCATGATCGGCGAGATCGGCGGCGCCATGGAGGAAGAGGCCGCGGAATACGCGCGCGGCATGGACAAGGCGATCGTCGCCTTCATCGCCGGCGCCGCCGCGCCGCCCGGCAAGAAGATGGGCCATGCCGGGGCCATCGTCATGGGCGACAGGGGCACCTATGAGGCGAAGAAGCAGGCGCTCGAGGCGGCCGGCGCGGCGGTGCTGCCGACGCCGGGCGAGATCGGCGCGGTGCTTCGCGAACGCATCGGCTGACGTGGGTGCGACCGTGCCCTATCCGCGGCGGCGTTACTCCGCTATTTCGGGGACTTTCGCCCGGAGGGTCCAGCGGCAAGCGAAGTCCCCACCGTCTCAGGGATGCGGACCGTCTCGACGTGTCCGGGTAGCAGCTCGATGATCTTTTTCGGCTGGTCCGCCGGGCGACTGCGATCGAACGTCTGACCGACAAGCACGGCGTCGACCGCCCGGCCGTCGCAGGCGAGCGGCATGAACAGGCGGCGCGTGCGTATCGACCGCCCGACGTCCCAGCGAAACGCGCTTTCCGAGTAGACCGCACAGCAACGGTCGATGACGTCGGCATAGAGACCTTCAAGATAGGCGCGGTACGACCCGGACATCAACTCGTCGAGAAATCGGCCGGTGAAATCCTGGCCCCATTCGTCGACCATGTTCGTGCCGACGAGGCGGAAGCGGATGCGCTGGGGGTCGCGCAAGATGTCCGCCATCATGATGTAGGGCAGCACTTCGGCGGGAATGGCGGCCGGGTTGATGTCCGAACGCGCCGGCAACTGTCCGTGCCGGGACAGCGAGCACCAGTAATCATAGAGCGTACGGAGCAGCGGATCGTCGATCCGCGCCCGGAACCGTCCTTCCATGCCACGCCCCAAGTTTGGCCTTGTTTCTGTTCGGGGTCCTTGCGCTGCAGCGCTTGCCGCCTTCTACTACCGCAGGGCGCATTCCGCAAGGGCCGGCACCGCGCCAAACCGCCGCGGGGCTCCCTCGAGGCAATGAGCGGGAACCGCGCACAGGATCGCTCGCCTTTGCGGCGGTGGGGACGGCCGCGTCCCGTTGGGGGCGCCTGCGAGCCGGTCTCGCGCCGTCAGGGCACGGCGTTCGCCCGCGCCTCCGCATCGCGGAACGTGCGGCGCGTGTTGTCCATGTCCCATGGCCGCTCGGTCAGCGTTTCGTGATCCCATTCGCTGCGCGGTCGGGGCGGATCGAAGAAATCGCCGCCATAGACGTGGATTGCCCGCGTCATCTTGCCGATCGGGTTGAGCACCGAGTGAATGATATCGCGCCCCAGCGGCACGACGTCGCCGACCCCCATGGAATGTGCGCCCGCCGCCTCGATGGTGCCCTCGGTGCGGCGCCAGAACACGTTGTCCTCGCGGCCCGCGAAGATGCCGATTACCGCCCACATGTTGTGGTTGTGCGGCAAGAGGCTCATCCAGGGCGCCCAGGTGAAGTTGATCACCGTGAGGTCGGACCCGCGATACAGCGTCTCGATCCCCGCATGGTCGGGCTCGCCGAGCCCGGCGGCGAGCGCCGCCGGCTCGGAGACGGCCCGCGAGACCAGCTCGCGCACCGCTTTGTGATCGCCGGTCTCGGCCGCGGCGCCGCGGCACTCCGCAATGAAACGATCGATGTCGAACATCATCGCCTCGCTACGCTTCGTCCATTTGCATCCGGAACAGGCGGCAATTTAGCGCGGGTGGACGGATTCGGCCAGCAGGCAGTGCGCCGGACGAAGCGCGGACGCGCTTCGCGGGATGAGCAGAGGCAAGCCGGTTCGCGCCGACGGCGCAGGTCAGACCCTCCTTGGGTTCAGGGCAGGACGCGACGGCCGGTCAAGAAAATTCCAGGAGTCTTAGAATAAAATTGCCGGGATTTCGGCAAATTGAACCTATTGTTATATGCTACTGTTGCATTTCGGTTCCGAACATCCCGGGAGTTCGGCGATGCGACGTGGTATTTTTTCTTTTCTTTTCTCTGTCGTCCTTTTGCCGGGTGTGGCGCAGGCAGCAGCGGCCGATCTCGCAACCTCAGAGCGCTCGCAAACGCGAGCCCTGCCGCCGGGGCTCACGCGCGAAGGTCCGCCCACGCTCGCCGACCGCGATCGCGACAACCTCTCCGACGCGCTCAAGGCCGCCATCGACGCGGCCGGGCCAGGCGAAACCTTCGACGTCGTGGTCACGTTCGCTGCACCCGGCCGCGGCGTCGCGGAGGCCCGGCAGGTGGTCGGCGCATTCCGGGTCGGCCGGGAATTCCGCACCATTCGCGGTTTTTCGGCGACGATGCGGGCCGCGCAGATCGGCGCGCTCGCGCGCTCGCCCGGCGTCCACCGGATCGAGCAGGATTTCCAGCTCTCGATCAACCTCGACGGCGCCAACCTGGATTTCGGCAGCGACGACGCGCGCATCGATTTCCTCGTCGACGGATCGGCGGTCTCGATGGGCCGCCGGGTCGGCGTCTGCGTCATCGATACCGGTGTCTACGCGCAGCACGAACAGCTCGACAACGGCAAGGTCGCGGGGTTCTTCGACGCGGTCAACGGACTGGCCGACCCCTACGACGACCAGGGACACGGCACCCACGTGGCGGCGATCGCGGTGGGCGACGGAACCGGCGGGCCCGAGGCGGCGACTTGGCGTGGCGTCGCCCCCGGTGCGGCGCTCTACGCCGCCAAAGCGATGGACGCGCAGGGCTTCGGCAGCGACAGCAATGTTCTCGCCGCGATCGACTGGTGCACGGCACAGCCGGGCGTCGACATCCTGTCGCTGAGCATCGGCACGCCGGAAGGCTCCGACGGCCAGGACTCCCTGAGCCAGGCCGTGAATTGCGCGGCCGATCCCTCCTGGAGCGCGGTCTGCGGGACGCCGACGGCCGATCCCAAGATCGTCGTCGTCGCCGCCGGCAATCACGGCCCGGCCCCGCAGACTGTCGGATCGCCGGGCGCCGCCGCGAAGGCGATCACGGTCGGGGCCGTGGCGAATCCCTCCGGCGATGGGCGCGGCATCTATCTTGCCGCGTTCTCGAGCCGCGGTCCGACGCTGGACGGCCGCGTCAAGCCCGATATCGCGGCCCCGGGCGTACGAATTACGTCCGCAAGCCATCTCGTCCCGACCGGCTACGCGACCTTCAACGGCACGTCGATGGCAACGCCGTTCGTCTCGGGACTGGTCGCCCTGATGCTCGACGCAAACCCCGACCTTCGCTTCGCCGAGCCGATGTCGGGGACGCTGCCCGTCGACCGGGTCCGCGGCATCCTGGCGACAACCGCCGATGACCGGGGGCCGAATGGGCCGTCGGGCGGCGCCGCGGACAATGAATACGGTGCCGGCCTCGTCGATGCCTATGCCGCGGTGGCCGAAGCGTCGGGCCTGGCGCCCGACGCGTACAGCGCGACCCGCTTTCCGAGATATCTGCGCGGCGGCGGTTCCGTCGCGGCGAATGGAGAATGGCTCAGCGAGCCGATCGACGTCGCCGGCGACGGCACGCCCCTGGCCGCGACCATCACCATCGCCGGAGCACTCGAGTGCATCTACGGGATTCCCGGACTCTGCAACCTCCTCGGCGGCTGGATCTGGAGCCCGGACCTCGACCTGCAGCTGGTCGACGCCGTCACCGGCGCGCCGGTGCCGGCGGGCCCGTCGGACCTCACGCTGAGCGAATGCCCGCTGGCCGGGGAGTTCTGTGGTGCAAGCCGTCAGGAGACCGTGTATTACAGCCCGCCGGCGCCGGGAAGCTATCGGCTGCGCGTCTACGCGTTCGACAGTGGCGGGAGTTTCGATCTCGAGATATCGGGGCTCGATATCGGTCTTGTGGCCCGGGCCGGCAACGACCAGACCGTCTTCGATTACGATTCGGACGGGTTCGGCCGGACATCCCTCGACGGCAGCGGCTCCTCCCACGACAAGGGCATCATCGTCGTCTACGAGTGGAGCGAAAACGGCGCGGTCATCGCCAGCGGTGCGACACCGCAGGTCAGCCTCGTCGTCGGCATCCACAACATCGTCCTGACGGTGACCGACGCGGCCGGCGAGACCGATACCGATACGGTCGTCGTCAACGTGCTGGCCAATCAGCCGCCGGTGGCCGATGCCGGCGGCGATCGGACGGTCATGGACAATGACGGCGACGGCGTCGAGAGCGTGCTGCTGGATGGCCGGGGGTCTGCCGACAACGACGGCGGCAGCATCGTCTCGTATGAATGGTCGGACGCCGGCATGCCGATCGCCGGCGGCGCGACCGCGACGGTGCCGCTGAGCCTCGGGCCGCATCCGATAACCCTGACCGTGACCGACAACGGCGGCGCCGTCGCTACGGCGACCGTCGTGATCGACGTCGTCGCCAATCAACCGCCGGTGGCCGATGCCGGCCCGGACCGGACGGTCACCGACAATGACGACGATGGCACCGAGATCGTGTCGGTCGACGGCACCGCGTCGACGGACCCGGGCGGCGCCATCACAAGCTGGCAGTGGATGCAGGGCACCAGCATCGTGGGTACCGGCCCGTCGCTGGACCTGGCGCTCGCGATCGGCGTGCACACCCTCGTGCTGACGGTTACCGACGCCGCTGGCGCGAGTGCGTCCGACAGTGTCACCGTCACCGTGCTCGGTAACCAGACACCCGTCGCCGACGCCGGTCCCGATATGACGCTGACCGACTTCGATGGTCGCGGCACCGAGACCTTCACGCTGGATGCGGGCGGCTCTTTCGACCCGGGCGGTGGAACCATCGTCTCGTACGGCTGGGCGGAGGGAGGAGTCGTCATCGGTAACACCGCCGCCGTGACCGTCACACGGCCGGTCGGCAGCTACCGGTTCACCTTGACCGTCGTCGACGAGGCGGGTGCGGATGCGAGTGCGACCGCGACGGTTGTCGTGCGGCCCGATCCGCACGCGGCGAAGGTGGTCCTGTTCACGCATTTCGACGGGCCGGACGGGTCGACGGCGGCGGTCGACGAGAGCGCCGGCGGCCATGCGCTGGCGATGCTCGGCGCGGCGCAGCTCGATACCGCCGAGAGCCGCTTCGGCGGGGCGT
>JBFHDX010000043.1:0-28505 GCA_041584475.1 Alphaproteobacteria bacterium | reverse complement strand
CGTCTCGGGCCGGTCGAAAGCGGCGATCAGCTCGGCGAGTCCCGCGCGCGCCGCCGCCGCCAGCGCCGCCACGTCGCCCTTCAGCGGGCGGATCTCGGCGGCCGGCTCGCCCCCCGACAAGCGCCAGTAGGCCAGTTCCGACGCGGCGCCGCCGCGCTCGACGCCCTCGAAGCCGCCCTCGGCCAGGATCAGCGCCTCGAGCGGCAGCTGCGGCGCATAGCCGAGCGCGACCTGGGCGTCGCTCGGCGGCAGCCCGGTCTTGTAGTCGATAATGGCGAAGCCGCCGTCCGCGAGCCGGTCGATGCGGTCCGCCTTGGCGGTCAGCGTGAACGGCCCGGCCGGGCCGGGCAGCGTGACGCGGCCGCTCACCTCGGTCGCGGATGCGGTCACCGCGGTACCGCGCCGGCGCCGCTCCTCGGCGAGGAACCAGGCGGCGACGCGCAGGAAGCGCGGCCACCAGAAGGCGCGCACCGCGGGCCGCCCGAGCGCCGCGCCGAACGCCCGTTCCCCGCACGCGACGAGGCGCGCCAAGGCATCCGCCGGCAGCGCGCCGGGCGTCTCGCGCACGAACGCGTCGAGCGCGGCGTGGATGAAGCTGCCGCGCTCCGCGGCGCCGGGATCCGCCTCGAGCGGATCGAGGGCGCGCAGGCCGAGAATCTGCTCGGCGAACACGGCATAGGGATCGCGCATCCAGGTCTCGACCCGGGTCACGGAGAGCCGGCGCGGCCGGGCTTCGACGGGCGGGCGCGGCGCCGGCGGGGCGACGCGCTCGACGCGCTCCGGCCGGGACAGCGCGTGATAGAGCGCACGCCACGGCTTCGCCGGCACCAGCGCCTCCGTCTGGCCGCCGCCCTCGAGCACGGTGTCGAGCCGCGTCAGCCAGCGCGACGGCACCGTCGGCGCGCCCTCGACCCGGACGGCGCGGACCAGCGCCACCCGCGGCGCCGCGAAGGCCTGGGCGAAATCGTGCGCCGCCAGGCCGATGCGCCGTTCCGGGGACGGCAGGCCGAATTCGGCGCGCATCGGCCGGCTCAGCCACGGATCGTTGCCCGGGTCGGCCGGCCAGGTTCCCTCGTTGAGGCCGGCCAGCACCACCAGGTCGGCATGCTGGAGCCGCGCTTCGAGCGGGCCCCAGATATGCAGCCGCGGGTGTCGGCCGAAGCGCGGTCGCACCACCGTGCCCGCCAGCAGCGTCTCGAACAGCGCCGCATACTCGGCGCCGGCGAGGGTGCCGAGGGCACCGGCCGCGCCGTGCATTTCGGCGACCGCGTTCGCCGCCGCCTCGCCGTCGTCGCCGGCCCACAGCCGCGCCGCGCCGGGCAATTCGTCCGTTTCCGCCAGCGCCTCTGCCGCCGCCACGTGCGCGCCGACGAGGGCGTCCAGCGGCCGGTCGCGGCCGTCCAGTTCGCGGGCGAGCGGGCCGAGCCGGCGCTCGAGCCCGTCGAGCAGCGGGGCGAAGCGCCGCGCCCGGCCGGGCGTCGCCGCGACCAGCTCGCGCAGCCCGTCGATGCCGGGGGCCGGCCGCGGGCCACGCAGCGCCGCCACCTCGAAGGCGCGGACCAGCCGGCGGAACCGGGCCGACGCCATGCCGCCGGCCGCCAGCGGGTGCTTGAGCGCGGCGAGCAGGGCGACCGGCGGGAAACCGGCGGCGACGGCGCGGGCGACGAGGCGCAGGAACTCGCCGGGCGGCGTCCGCGCCAGCGGCCTGCCCGCCGAATCGTCGACGGCGACGCCCCAGCGCAGCAGCTCAGCCGCGACGCGCCGGGCGAGCAGCCGGTCCGGCGTCACCAGCGCGGCGGTGCGCCCGGGCTCCTCCAGCGCCTGGCGCAGCATCAGGGCGACGACGCCGGCCTCCTCCGCCTCGTTCGCGCAGTCGACGCGCTCGACGTCCTCGGTCGCGGCGGCGGGCAGGTCCCCGAGCTCGCGCCAGGCGTCGGTCGTCGCCGCCGGCCGCAGCGCCTCGGCCGCGAGCAGGACGCGCGGCGACGACGTTGCCGTCGCGCCAGGCCCGGCTGCAGCGTTCCACTCGGCGACATCGTCCGGATCGATTTCGAGCCGCTCGAGCAGGCGCAGCATGCCGTGTTGCGGGTGCGCCGGGTCGGCGCGCGCCGCGGCGCGGGTCCGCGCGTCCATGTCGCGGTCGAGCCCGGGCAGGATCACGAGGCCGGCGGGCAGGTCCGCGACGACCTCGAGCAGGTCCGCGGTCGCCGGGATGCTGCCCGTGCTGCCGGCGGCGATCACGGGCGTCTGCGGCGGCTCGCGGCGCCACGCCTCAGCCTGCCGCTCGAGCAGCCGGTTGCGCCGCTCGGCCGGGTCGATGCAGCCCTGCTCCTCCAGGATCGGCGGCCAGCGTTCGGTGACGATGGCGAGGAAATCCAGCGTGTCCTGCCAGTGGTACGCATATTCGTCGGGAACCAGCGCCGCCAGCCCGGCGAAGCCGAGCCGCTCGGTCTGCACCTGGTCGATGAGCCGCGCCAGCTCCGCCGCCAGGCGCAGCGCCTGGTCCGGCGCGATGTCCTCGCCCCGTTTGCGCTTCCAGGCCAGGATCAGGCGCACCAGCAGCAGGCGCCGGCGCGCCTCCGGCATCGCCGGCGGCAGGTCGGGTGCGGTCGCCTCGGCGCCCGGCGCCAACCCGACGTCGTCCTCGTCGATGTCGCCGAGCGGACGGATGCGGGGCAGCAACAGCGGCCGGCCGTCCCCGGCCCGCAGGAAGGCCTCGACGAGCGCCCGGCAGGCGCGCCGCGTCGGCAGCAGGATCGTTTGCTCGGTCAGCGCCTCGACGCCGTCGCCCGCCGCCGCGAGCAGCCCGCTGGCCAGCGTGTCGAGGAACGGCCGGTGCGGGGCGATCGTTGCGAGCCTGCGGGGTCTGGCCATACGCTATCTGCGGACCCAGAACTCGCGCGGATCGGGGGCGCCGCCGAACAGCGCCTCGGTCGCGGCCAGCTCCTCGGGTGTGCCGACATGGTACCACTCGCCGTCGTGGCGCAACCCGAACAGCCGCTCCGCCTCCGCCGCGCGGTCGTATAGGATGTTGAGCGAGAAGGCGCCGGCCGGTGCGTCGTCGAACAGGCGGCGATGCAGGATCTGCACGCCGGTGAAGACGAACGGCGCCACCTCGCCCTCGCCGCGCCGCCGCAGCCGACCGTCGGCCTCCATGTGGAAGTCGCCATGGTCGTGGATGCCGGCGCAGGTGACGGTCGGATGGAGCAGCAGCAGCGCGTCCATCGCCGCCTCGTCCCAGGCCGCCGCAAGCCGCGCCAGCGCCGGCGAGTGGCCGTCGCTCCACACCGCATCGCTGTTGACGACGATGAACGCGGCCTTGCCCAGATGCGGCAGCGCCTGCGCGATGCCGCCGCCGGTCTCGAGCAGCTTCTCCTCCGGCGACAGCACGATGCCGTCGCGGCCGGCGAGATGGGCGGCGATCATGTCGCGCTTGTAGTGGGCGTTGACGACGATCCGGCGCACGCCGAACGCGGCCAGGTGGTCGAGCGCGCGGTCGAGCAGCGTGCGGCCCGCCAGCTCGACGAGGGGTTTCGGCCGCGATTTGGTAAGCGACCGCATGCGCTTGCCGAGGCCCGCCGCCAGCACCATCGCATGGTCGATGCGGCGCCGCGTCACGGCGCGGCTTTCGCGGCCGGCGTGACCCGCGCCTCCCTCGGGACGTGCCGTTCGAACCACTCGCGCACCGCCGCCAGCGCCGGGTGCGCGAGATCGCCCTCGAGCCAGCGCCAGACGCGCGGGATGTGCGTCAGGTACTGCGGCTTGCCGTCGCGCCGGTCGAGCCGGGTGAAGATGCCGAGGATCTTGGCGCTGCGCTGCGCGCCCATGATCGCGTAGGAGGCCTCGAACGCGGCCCGGTCGAGCGCCGGGAACGCGCCGAGGTACCGCCGCAGCAGGCGCGCGGTCAGCGCGCCGGGCACGTCGCGCCGCGCGTCCTCGAACAGCGAGACGGGATCGTAGCTGACCGGGCCGATGCGCGCGTCCTGGAAGTCGAGCAGCCCGCACGCCGCGACGCCTTCGCGCTCCCGCAGCCACATCAGATTGTCGACGTGGTAGTCGCGCAGCACCAGCGTGTCGGGCACCCGCCGCGCCTCGACGAAGGCGGCGCGCCAGCGCGCGCAGTAGTCGTCGCGCACTCCCGCCGGCGTGTCGCGGCCGAACACCGCCGGCAGGTACCAGTCGGTCAGCAGCGTCGCCTCCTCGAGCAGCGCCGCATCGTCGTAGGGCGGCACGTCGCCGGGCACGCCGTCGGCCGCGATGCGCCGCTGCAGCGCGACCAGCGTGTCGACCGCGAGCTCGTACAGCGCCGCCTCGTCGGCGCCGTTCTCGAGCACCCGCGTGTAAGTATCGTCACCGAGATCCTCGAGCAGCAGGAGGCCCTCCGCCTCGTCGCGCTCCAGGATCCGCGGCGCGCTCAGCCCCATGTCGACGAGCAGCGTGTCGACGCGGACGAACGGGCGCACGTCCTCCATGGGCGGCGGCGCGTCCATCAGCACTGCGCGCTCGGCGCCGCGCACGAGGCGGTCGTAGCGGCGGAACGAGGCGTCGCCGGCGAGCGTGCTGCGCGCCGCATCTCCCCAGCCGGCGCGCTCCAGGAAGCGGGCGATGACGGCCGCGCGCTCAGACATGGCGTAGCCTCGCAAGCCGCGCGCGCCAGCCGGCGCCGCCCGAGAGCGTCGCGACGCGCTCGCACTCGTCGCCGCCGTAGGCGAGCCGCACGTCGAGCCGCTCGGCCGGCAGCCAGCGGCCCAGCTTCTCAGGCCACTCGATCAGCACGACGCCATCGGCCGTCGCCTCCTCGATGTCGAGCTCGAGCGCGTCCGCCGGCCGCTCGATGCGGTACAGGTCGAAGTGCCAGATCTCGAAATCCGGCGCGGCGTAGGTCTGGACCAGGGTGAAGGTCGGGCTCGGCACCTCCTCGCCGGCGCCGCAGAGGGCGCGGATCAGCCCGCGCGCCAGCGTCGTCTTGCCGGTGCCCAGCTCGCCGTGCAGCGCCACCGTGTCGCCGGCGCGCAGCAGCGGCGCGAGGCGCGCGGCCAGCCGCTCGGTGGCCTCGGGATCGGCAAGCGTCACGACCAGGGACTCCGGTTTGGCGGCAACGGCCATAGGCGGTTTGTACCCAAGCGCCGCGGCCCCCGCAACCGCGGCGGGGCGTGTCCGGGCATCGGCAGCGATTGCCGGACGTCTCGGCCCGAATGCCAACCGGCGAAGCGGCTCGCCGCGCGCGCGGTGCCGCGACTCGCGCGGTGACGACAACGGGCCCGGGGTTGCCGTCGAGGGGGATCGCATCTGCGCGTCCGTGTCGCATTCGAGCCGGCTGGGGGGAGCGGGCTGGAGCGAACCGATCGGATGATGCGTTAGCGCGTTCCCCGTTCGGCCCTCGCCGCCTTGAGATAGCTGAAGCCGAACAGGCCGATCAGAGCGACGCCGAGCACGGTCGTCGGGATGATGCGCTGGAGCGGGAAGATGCCGGTCGCCACCGCGTAGGCGCCCGCGGCCATCAGCCCGACGATGACGGCGACGGTGGGCACGAGCATGCCCCTGCGCTCGAGCGGCTTGCGGTCCGCCCACAGCAGCAGCCCGGCCCAGCAGAACATCAGGGTGGCGGCGAGCCCCATCGGGTAGCGGAATTCGGTTTCGCCCACCCGGCCCGGTATCAGCGTCAGAACGCCGATCAGCACGTCCGCAGCGGCACCGGCCCAGTAGCTCGTCCGCAACCAGGTGACTTCGCTCATGCCGGGATCCTCTCCTCGTCGATTCGACGCCACCATCCGCCCGCGGCAATGGTCGCGGCGTTTGTACGCGGCTGTCGAGCCCCCCGCAATGGCGGCGGGGCGTCCTTGGCTTCGATGGGCCAGCGCGGAACGAACCGGGTCATTCGTTCCGACGGCGGCGTGCCAGGGGGCGGGCGATCGCTTCCGGCCAGGACAGGCGCGCAAAGTGACCCCCTTGCTGTTCGGCACCGGACCAGGTCCGACAGCCGAACGTACGCCTCCCCCCACGATTCACGGGTGTGATCGTTCTCCGAATACCCGTAAAAGTCGTAATATATCGATATATTGCTATTCAAGATACCCAAATTCCGACGCTGGAAACGCACTCGAGCCCCCGCGGTAACCCGCGGTCTATTGCCTTCACCGGCGCCGCATCTGTCCAATGCGTCCCCTTTCTTTGACGGCCCGGCCCCCGGTGCAATCCGCCGCAGCACGGTGTGCCGGCCGGTGACAGCCGCCGCGGCCGCGCACGCTTGCGGGAACCGCCCGATCTGTGCCATAGGCCGTGCCATGACCGCCGATCTCCAGACCTGCGACGTCGCCATCATCGGTGCCGGGCCGGTCGGCCTGTTCGCCATCTTCGAGTTCGGCATGCTCGGCATGTCGGCGCACGCTCGTGCAACGGCGGGTTCGCCGATCGTAGTTCTTTTAGAATCCGGTGGCGTGACACTCGGCGCAGCGGGCGTTCCACGTCTTGTGCGGGCCGGTCCAGTGCAGCCCATTACCGCCTTCCAGGTTATCGTCGGAGTAAAGGTGGCACCATCTTTTGCTCTCGACATCCCACGCGACATCCAGCGCCTGCAGGCGACCCGGCCCGGTCTCGACGATATATTGCTGGAGTGGCTCCACGCCGATGATGCCGGGCACCTGGAATTCGCGAACTACGCCACCCGGCCTGTCTGTCGTGACGAAGAACCAGCGTCGCGACGCGAAAACCGGATGCCGTCGCCGCGATGCGCCAAATCCGCATCGTCGAAATCGCCGAGCACCGTTGCTTCGTCAGGAGCGGTCCAGGCTTGGGCGTGATGCGCGCCTTGCCAGGACTTCATCTGCCCCACATGACAGCCCCCGCAAGCCTGGGAACCGACGTAATCATGTGCTGTGCTCCGCGGTCCTGACGCCGTCGGTGCGGTCGAAAGCAGTATCAGCGCACACGTCGCGATCAACCGGCTCGGATACGTCATGTGGCCTCGGCGCGCTGGAGAGCGATACCCTTGTCTGTCTTGACCACGAGTCGAAGCAGCTGTGGCGTGCCGACTGCCCAACAGTGTCGACCCACGCCAGTGCCTCTGTGCCCATGATTATTGTGCGAAGCCGTGGTCCTCGCGTGCTCTCTCTTTCATCTCGTCCGCGTTGGAGGAGGTCGACGCGCGCCGCGGCGGAAATTCGGCCAAACTGGCGATGTGCTGCTGCACGAGCCGCTTCGTCGGACCGAACGCCCACATTTTCTTTCCCATCCATTCGAGATACAGACCCGACTCCTCGGGCGCTTTTTCGTAAGGATCGCGACGCAGGTTAATGAGCAATGGCGCATTCAGCTTCACCTTCGGGCCGAACCAGCCCTCAGGCTGGATGATGAAGTGCGCCTTCCAGTCGGCATAGCGTATGGCCTGCAGGGTCGTGCCCTCGTAATAGACGATCTCTTTGCGCTTGGACGGCCCGTTGCCGAGCAGCAGATCGAGCTGGTTGTACCCGTCGAGATGCACCTTGTAGCCGCGATAGCCCTCACGAAGCTGCTTCGGGAGGTCATTCGGGCCACCGGCCGCCGCGACGAGTGTCGGCATCCAGTCCATGCTGTCGAAAATCTCGTTCACCAAGGAATTTGCCACGACTTTTCCCGGCCAGCGGATTATGGCCGGCACGCGGAAGCCGCCTTCCCAGGTGGTCCCCTTCTCGCCGTGGAAAGGCGTTGTGCCGCCGTCCGGCCAAGTTAGCGTTTCCGGGCCATTGTCGGAGGTGAAGACGACGATGGTATTGTCGGCTATGCCGAGTTCGTCGAGCCTCTTCATTACTCTGCCAACGGTGTCATCGAGCTCCCTCATGACAACGTCCTGAAGCCCGCGACCGTCGCCCAGGAGCGCCTCGTACTCGTCCTTCAGATGCGTCCAGATATGCGCCCGCGCCGGCGCCATCCACACGAAGAACGGAGCCTCTTCCGCAACAGCCCGCTCGATGAAGTCAATTGTGTAGCGAGCGACATCATCATCGAGCGTCTTTTGTCGTTCAGGCGGCGCGGCGCCGACGTCCTGTATCCTCTGCTTGCCCACCCTGCCCCATCGTGGATCAACCGTCGGATCGCCGGTATCGGTCGCGAACGAGTGGATCAGGTTACGCGGGCCGAACTGATTGGTGAACTCCTCGTCGTCAGGCCAGTCGGGGTCGGAAGTGTATTCGAGGGCATTGAGATGGTATAGCCATCCCCAGAATTCGTCGAAGCCGTGCGCGGTCGGCAGAAATTCGTTGAGATCGCCCAGATGATTCTTGCCAAACTGACCGGTCCTGTAGCCGAGCGGCTTGAGCATTTCGGCGAGCGTTGGATCCTTCGCGCTCAGGCCGGCTGGATCACCGGGGAGCCCGACCGTGTGCAATCCGGTGCGTACCGGGAACTGACCGGTCAGGAAGGCCGATCGTCCGGCGGTACACGAAGGCTGTGCGTAATAGTCGGTAAAGCGCATGCCTTCTGCCGCCAGCCGGTCGATGTTCGGCGTCCGTGTGCTCTGCACTCCCTGATGATAGGAACTGAGGCTGGCCCAACCGACATCATCGGCCATGATCACAAGAATGTTCGGCTTGCCCGACTGGGCGTTGGCAGAAGACAGTCCGAGCACGACCGCCATCGCGAGAACTGCCACCAGCATTACCAATCTCATAATCACGCCTCCTCCCATGATGCCCACCGGTCGGAATCTACCATACCGGCCGTGAGCTCTATTCGCCTCACAAAAAGCGGGATTTTGGTCGGCTGAGGACGGTGAGGCGGTCTCGCGGCTACACCGCCCCATGACGGCGTCGGGGTCATGAACCGAGGTGACGGCCCGACTCGCTCGCTCAGAGCGTGCAATTTCGTCCCGGAAACCTGACCCGTCGCCGCGCATGCTTGCGGGAACCGCCCGATCTGTGCCATAGGCCGTGCCATGACCGCCGATCCCCAGACCTGCGACGTCGCCATCATCGGTGCCGGGCCGGTCGGCCTGTTCGCCATCTTCGAGTTCGGCATGCTCGACATGTCGGCGCACGTCGTCGACACGCTGGAGATCGTCGGCGGCCAATGCGCCGCGCTCTATCCTGAGAAGCCGATCTACGACATCCCCGGCATGCCGCGCGTGGCCGCGGCCGAACTGATCGAGCAGCTACGCCTGCAGGCGGAGCCGTTCCGGCCGACCTACCATCTCGGGCAGCAGGTCGTCGGTCTCGAGCCGGCCGGCGCGAACGGCCGCTGGCGGCTGCAGACCTCCGCCGGCACGCTGATCGACGCCGGCGTCGTCGTCATCGCGGCGGGGGCCGGCGCGTTCGGCCCGAACCGGCCGCCGCTCGCCGGGATCGAGGAATTCGAGGGCAGGAGCGTGCACTACATGGTGCTGCGGCGGAACGACTTCGCCGGCAAGCGCGTGGTCATCGCCGGCGGCGGCGACTCCGCGGTCGACTGGGCGCTGTCGCTGGCCGAGGTCGCGGCGCAGGTCTACGTCGTCCACCGGCGCGCCAAGTTCCGCGCCGCGCCGGAGAGCGTGCGGCGGCTGCACGAGCTTGCCCAGGCGGGCACGGTGGAGCTCGTCATCCCGTTCCAGCTCGCCGGGCTCGAGGGCGCGGACGGGCGGCTCGACGCCGTCGTCGCCGCCGATCTCGACGGCAACCGCCGGCGCCTCGAGGCCGATGCGCTGCTGCCGTTCTTCGGCCTCGCCATGACGCTCGGGCCGATCGCGGACTGGTCGCTCGACATCGAGCGGCACCATCTCGTGGTCGACCCGGCGACGTGCCAGACCAACCGTGCCGGCATCTTCGCCGTCGGCGACATCACCGCCTATCCGGGCAAGCTGAAGCTCATCCTCACCGGCTTCGCCGAGGCGGCGTGCGCCGCCCACGCGGCCTACCCCATGGTCTTCGACGGGCGCGCCCTGCATTTCGAGTACTCGACGACGAAGGGCATCCCCGGCGGCGGCTGATGCCGCGCGCGGCCCCCGCGCGCTGCAGTCGCCGGGCGGGATCAGCCGGCGCGGCGCTCCTCCGGCCCGACCGCCGGCGCCTTGCGCAACACGGCGCCGGTCGGCAGGCGGCACAGCGCGCGCGTGCCCTTGCCGACCGCGCTGTCGAGCTCGACGGAGCCGCCGTGCAGCTCGATCAGGCTCTTGACGAGCGCCAGGCCGAGGCCGGTTCCGGACTCGCGCGCCTGCGGATCGCCGCGCTCGAACTTCTCGAAGACGCGCGACTGGTGCTCGGGGGCGATGCCGATGCCGGTGTCCGAGACGGTCAACAGCATCTCGCCGGCCTTGCGCCGTGCCGACAGCGTGATGGCGCCGCCGGACGGCGTGAACTGGATGGCGTTGGAGACGAGGTTGAACAGGGCCTGGCGCAGGCGCACCGAGTCGGCCTGCAGCGTGCCGATGTCCTTCGGGCAGTCGATCTTGATCTTCAGGCCCGCCTGCTCGGCGCGGTCGGCGGCGACGTCGACCAGCCCCTCGAGCAGCGCGTGCACGTTGACCGGCTGCAGGTCGAGCGCCATGTAGCCGGCCTCGATCGTCGCCAGGTCGAGGATGTCGTCGATCAACGCCATCAGATGCGTCGAGGCCTGCAGGATGCACTCGACATATTCCGCCTGGCGATCGGTCAGCTCGCCGAAATAGCGGTTGTCGAGGATCTCGGTGAAGCCGACGATGGCGTTCAGCGGCGTGCGCAGCTCGTAGCTGACGTTGCCGATGAACTCAGACTTGATGCGGTCGGCGTTCTCGAGCGCGATGTTGCGCTCGCGGAGCGCCCGTTCGACGCGCGCACTGTCGGACACGTCGAGGAAGCTGAGCACGGTGTTGCCGTCGGGCAGCGGCACGAGGGCGTAGCGCACCACCGAGTCGTCGGTGCGGCGCAGCCGGCCGCTGCGCACCGAGCGCTCGGTCACCATCAGGATGATCCGCTGCTTGAGCCGAGCCCAGTCCGCGTTCGGCGGGAAGAAGTCGCGCGCCGCATCGACCAGCTCGGCGATATGCGGCCCGCCATCGAGCTTCTCGTCGGGCAGGTTCCAGATCCGCGCCAGTTCTGGGTTCGACAGTTTGAGGCGGCCGTCGCCGCCGAACACGGCGACGCCTTCGTGCAGGTTGTTGAGGGTCTCGCGCTGCACCTCGATCAGCGTGTTGTAGGAGCTCTCGAGCGCCAGGGTGTCGGTGACGTCCTCCATCGCGAAGACGAGGCCGCCGAGCGGGTGCGGCGAGGCGACCGAGCGGATCATGGTCTGATCCGGCAGGTGCATGAGCTCCTCGATCGGCTCGATCAGCGAGTTGAACCAGCGGTTACGATCGCTCTTGAAGGCCGGGAAATCGGCGTATTCCGGGAGGCGCCGCCGCTCGCGCAGCCACTCGAGGATCTCGCTCAGGCTCGGCTCGCCCTGCAGCAGCGAGCGGTCGACGCCGGTCAGGTTCGCATAGGCCGTATTGAAGAATTTCAGGCGCTTGTCGGCACCGAAGATGGCGATCGCCGTATGCAGGCCCTCGAGCACGTCGGCGTGGGCGGCGATATGGTCGGCGAGCTGGTCCTGCAGCGCCTCGAGCCCAGTGGCGTCCGTCGCCAGGCCGGCACTGCCACCGTCCTCGCCGGGCAACGGGATCTCGGTGAATTCGAGCAGATGCCGGCTGCCGCGGATCACGACGTGATGGCTTTCGGACTGCGCCATGCTGGTGCGCGCCGCGCGCTCCGCCAGCGCCCGGCCGCCGCGTTCGATGTAGGCCGCTCCCAGCTCGCGGCCCTCGCTCAGCACTTTGTCGCGGTCGGCGTCGACCGCCTCCGCATAGGCGGTGTTGCAGCCGGCGAGTCTCGTGTCGCGGCGCCGCCACCACACCGGCAGCGGCAGCGCGTCGAGCACCGCACGCAACCTGTCGGCCTCGCCCGTCCGCTCGGCCAGCCGGCGCGAGAGCTCCGCTTCCTGCGACCCGTCGGCGACCCACAACAGGTCGCCACGCTGCGTGCGCTCGCCGCGCAGCACGAGGCTGCGTCCGTCGCCCGCGACGGCACGTTCCTCGAAGGCGGTTCCGTCGTCGTGCAGTGCCGCCAGGGCCTTCTCGAGCGAGGCCGTCGCGGTGCCGTCCAGTGCGGACAGCACCGCACGATCGGCGTCGTCGCCGGCGAGGGCGTCGGAAGCCGCTTTGAGGCCCAGCAGCGTTGCGGCCGGCATCGAGATCGCGGCGGCGCCGTCAGCCCAGGCGACGACGCCGACCGGGCAGCACTCGACGAGGCGCCGGCTGTCCGCCTCCCGCCGCCGGGTGCGGACGAGCGCGATCGCAAGGATGAAGGCGAGAACCGTCGCGGCGGCCAGCCCGAGGCCGAGTCCCGTGACGACGGTCGGCGAAGGACCGTCGGCGGCCATGGCCGGCGACGCAATACCCAGTAATGCCGCCGAGGCCGGCCACCCGCGACTCAATATCGTACCGCGCTTCACGGCGGCCAGTTTAGGTAAGCGTCGGTCGACACACAAGCGTACACACCACGGTGACCGTCAGTAGCGATAATGGTCCGGTTTGAACGGTCCCTGCCGGTCGACCCCGATATACGCCGCCTGCTTCTGCGAAAGCGCGGTGAGCTCGGCGCCCAGCTTGGCCAGGTGCAACGCCGCGACCTTCTCGTCGAGATGTTTGGGCAGCACGTAGACCTCGTTGCCGTACTGTCCGGAATTCTGCCAGAGCTCGATCTGCGCCAGCACCTGGTTGGTGAAGCTCGCGCTCATGACGAAGCTCGGGTGGCCCGTGGCGCAGCCCAGGTTGACCAGCCGTCCCTCCGCCAGCAGGATGATCCGCTTGCCGTCGGGGAACTCGATCTCGTCGACCTGCGGCTTGACGTTGCTCCATTTGAAGTTGCGCAGGCCCGCGACTTGGATCTCCGAGTCGAAATGGCCGATGTTGCAGACGATCGCGCGATCCTTCATGGCGCGCATGTGATCAACGGTGATGACGTCAACGTTGCCGGTCGCGGTCACGAAAATGTCGCCGCGCGGCGCCGCGGCCTCCATCGTCACCACCTCGAACCCCTCCATCGCCGCCTGCAGCGCGCAGATCGGGTCGATCTCGGTGACCATCACACGGCAGCCGGCGTTGCGCAGCGACTCCGCCGAGCCCTTGCCGACGTCCCCGAATCCGGCGACGACGGCGACCTTGCCCGCCATCATGACGTCGGTCGCGCGGCGTATGCCGTCGACGAGGCTCTCGCGGCAGCCGTACTTGTTGTCGAACTTCGACTTGGTCACCGAGTCGTTGACGTTGATCGCCGGGAAGGTGAGCGTCCCCTTCTTCTGCATCTCGTAGAGCCGGTGCACGCCGGTCGTCGTCTCCTCGGTGACGCCGCGGATCTCCTCTCCGACCCTGTCGTACCAGCCGGGCTTTTCCGCGAGCCGCCGGGCGATCGCCTTGAACAGCGCCTCCTCTTCCTCGTTGCCCGGGCTGGCAATGACCGACGCGTCGGCTGCCGCCTGCCGGCCGAGCTGGATGAGCAGCGTCGCGTCACCGCCGTCGTCGAGGATCATGTTGGGTACGCCGCCGTCGCCCCACTCGAAGATGCGGTGGCTGTAGTCCCAGTATTCGTCGAGCGTCTCGCCCTTGTAGGCGAACACCGGCGTGCCGCCGGCCGCGATCGCGGCGGCGGCGTGATCCTGTGTCGAGTAGATGTTGCACGACGCCCAGCGCACGTCGGCGCCCAACGCCGTGAGCGTCTCGATCAGCACCGCCGTCTGGATCGTCATGTGCAGCGAGCCGGCAATGCGCGCCCCCTTCAGCGGTTGCTTCGCGGCGAACTCCTCGCGCAGCGCCATGAGGCCGGGCATCTCGGTCTCGGCGATGTCGATCTCCTTGCGGCCCCAGTCCGCGAGCCCGATGTCCCTGACGACGTAGTCCTGCGCGCTGCTCATGGCGAAATCCTCTGATGCGGCTGATCGGCGGGCAGCCATATAGCAGCGCCAATGCCACGCGGCAAGCCAAATATAAAGAAATCTTTATATTTCGCGACGGTGCCTTCCGCACGTCAGGCGAGGGCGTTGAAATCGTCGAGCAGCGCGGCGATGCGACCGGCATCCGCCTGCGACATGATGATCTGGGCGCGCATGGCGGCGGCGGTGATGTCGATCTGCCGGATGCGCTGCTTGACGCGCGGCAGGCTGGGCGTCGCCATCGACAGTTCGCGCACGCCGAGCCCGAGCAGCAGCGCGGTGTAGCGGGGATCGCCCGCCATTTCGCCGCAGAGGCTGACCGGAATGCGGCTGCGCATGCCGGCCTGGATGGCGAACTGGATGAGCCGCAGGACACCGGGATGGAGGGGGTTGTAGAGATGGGCGACCTGCTCGTCGGCGCGGTCGATCGCCAGCGTGTACATGGTCAGGTCGTTGGTGCCGATGGCGAAGAAATCGGCGTGTGCGGCCAGCGAATCGGCGGCCAGCGCCGCCCCCGGAACCTCGATCATCACGCCGAGCGGCGGCAGCGGATCGGCGATCGGCGTCTTGCGCCGCTTGAGACGACGCACGACGCGACCCAGAATCTCGCGAACCTGCCGGATCTCACCGGCGTGCGCGATCAGCGGCAGCAGGATGCGCACGGGTCCGTGCGCGCCGGCGCGCAGGATCGCCGCGAGCTGCGCCTCGAACAGCTTCTGCTGGGTCAGCGAGAGCCGGATCGCCCGCAGCCCGAGCGCGGGATTGACCGGCTCGCCCAGCTCCTCGCCGAGCGCATAGGCCAGTTTCTCCCCCCCGACATCGAGCGTGCGGATCGTCACCGGGCGACCGCGCATCGCCGCGACGAGCGCCGCCAGCGCCTCGTATTGTTCCTCCTCGTCGGGCGGCGAATCCCGGTTCATGAAGCTGAACTCCGTGCGCAACAGGCCGATGCCCTGGGCGCCCATGGCGAGCGCCGAATCGACCTCGCGCGGCAGCTCGAGGTTGGCCTGCAGGTTGACGACGGTACCGTCGCGCGTCTCGGACGGCATCTTGATGAGCCGGACGAGGTTGCGGCGCTCGCGCTCGAGCGCCTCGCGCCGTGCCTCGTACTCGCGGACCGTCGCCGGCTCCGGATCGACGATGACGCGTCCGGTGCTGCCGTCGACGACGACCGTCGTGCCGCTCCGCAGGCCGCCGAGCAGGCCGGCGGCGCCGAACACCGCCGGCAATCCCAGCGAGCGCGCCATGATCGCCGTGTGTCCCTCGGCGCCGCCGAGTACCGTCGCGCAGCCGGCGATGATCTGCGGGTCGATCAGGGCCGCGTCGGCCGGGCTCAGCTCCTCGGCGATGATGATCGAGCCGGCGGGCAGCCGCAGGTAGCCCTCGAAACCCTTTTCGGTGAGGTTCCTGATCAGCCGTGCGCCGGCTTCACGAACGTCGTCGGCGCGTGCCGCCATGTAGCTGTCGGGCAACGAGGCGAAACCGCGCGCGATCTCGGAGATCTCGGTCTGCACCGCCGCCTCGGCGTTGATCCGCCGGTCGGTGATCCGCTGTTCGACGCCGCGGATGAGCCGCGAGCCGCTCAGCATCAGGAGGTGGGCGTCCAGCAGGTAGCCCAGCTCTTCCGCCGCTGCGGCGGGCAGCGCGGCCGATTTCGACTTCAGCTTGCGCAGCTGCCGCTGCGACCGCTCGACGGCACCCCGGAAGCGCTTGATTTCCGCCTTGATCCGGCTCGCCGGGATCTCGAACTCGGGCACCTGCAGTGACCCCGACTCGCTGACGTGGGCAGGCCCGATGGCGATGCCCGGCGCCGCGGCGACGCCGTCGAACACCGTCTCCCGCTGGCCCGAGCGCCGCTTAGTCTTCATCGAATCCCGACGCGACGAGCGCCGCGATCGCCTCGACCGCCTCCTTCGCCTGGCCGCCCCGTCCCCTGACCTCGATCGTCGTGCCCGGCGCCGCGGCGAGCATCATCAACCCCATGATCGAGTGGCCGGAAACCTCGATCCCGTCCTTGGCGACGGTCAGCTCGGTCTCGAACTCGCCCGCAAGCTTGACGAACTTCGCCGCCGCCCGGGCATGCAGGCCGCGACGGTTGACGATCGTGACCGCGCGGACGACGGACCGATCCATCAATCCTCTTCCTTGAGCAGGCGCGAGGCGACGTTGATGTATTTACGACCGGACTCCTGCGACAGCGCGACCGCGTCATCCATCGAGTGGCTGTCGCGCAGGCCGGCGAGCTTGATCAGCATCGGCAAATTGACGCCGGCGATGACCTCGACTTTGGTCTCCTTCATGATCGAAATCGCAAGGTTCGAGGGCGTGCCACCGAACATATCGGTCAGCACGACGACGCCGTCGCCCTCGTCGACCTCGGCCACCGAGGCGAGGATGTCCTGCCGGCGCTGCTCCATGTCGTCGTCGGGGCCGATGCAGACGGCCGATACGTTCTCCTGCGGGCCGACGACGTGCTCGAGGGCGGCGATGAATTCCGCGGCCAGCCGCCCGTGGGTCACGAGGACCATTCCGATCATAGCTGCTCCCCTGTCGTTGCGATGGACATCAGCGCATGTCCTGGCCCGACTCGCGGTCGATGTCGCGGTGCGAGAGGTTGGCGCGCCACCCGTCGGCATCCAGAAGCCGCGCGATTCGACCGGCGATGTAGACCGAGCGATGGCGGCCGCCGGTGCAACCGACCGCGATCGAGAGGTGGCTCTTTCCTTCCTGTCGGAAGCGCGGCAGCAGCACCGACAGCAGCGCTGCGATGTTGCCGAGGAACACGTCGAAGTCCGGATCGGCCTCGATCGCCCTGCCGACCGCATCGTCGAGGCCGGTCAGCTCGCGCAGGGCGGGATCGTAATGCGGGTTGGTCAGGAACCGTGCATCGAGCACGATGTCGGCCTCGCGCGGTAACCCGTAGCGGTATGAAAACGAGATGATCTGGATCGCGAGCCCGGCGCCGGGCTCGCCGCCGAAGCGCCGCCGCAGCTCGTCCTTCAGCGCCCCGGGCGCCAGCAACGACGTGTCGATGATCGAATCAGCGCGGTCGCGCAGCGGTTTCAGCATGCGCCGCTCGAGCCTGAGCACGTCGGGCACCGGCCGGTCGACGGCCATCGGATGCCGCCGTCGCGTCTCGGTGAAGCGGCGGATCAGGACGTCGTCGTCGCAGTCGACGAACAGCGTGATGACGTCGAGCCGCCCGCCGGTGCGCAGCCGGTCGAGGCTTTCGAGGAACGGTTCGACGCCGAAGTCGCGCGTCCGGATGTCGACACCGATGGCAAGGGGCCGCTGCACCCCCGCCGGCCCCGGTTTGACGATCGTATCGAGCAGCGACAGCGGGAGGTTGTCGACCGCTTCGTAGCCCATGTCCTCGAATGCCCGCAGCGCCGTACTGCGGCCGGCGCCCGACATCCCTGTCACCAGCAGTACGCGTTCGCCGGCCGCCGTCGGCCGCTCGGTGTCTCGCTTTTTCTTTGCGGACATGGGAGCAGGCTAGCGTTCGGCGAGCGCCCGCAGGGCCAGCACGACCTTCGCGGTCGCCGACATCTCGAAGGGAGACAGGTGGATCCGCGGAACGTTGTGGCCAAGCAGCTCCACCGGCTCGAACGACGCCATGCGCGGCACGTCGTAGGCGTCGACCATGTCGATCAGCAAGGCGACCGGCGCGACCGCCGCCGATCCGGTCTTGACGATGCCGACGCCGCGCACCTCCATCTTGCCGGAAATCTCGGGCGGTGCCTGCGCCATCAGCCGCCCGTCCTCGACGAACAGCATCGTCTGGTCGTCGGAAACCAGCTGAGCGCCCTCGTGCACCAGGCGCAAGGCGAGATCCGACTTGCCGCTGCCCGACGGCCCGCGCAGCATGACGCCTGCGCCCTCGATGGCGACCGTCGTCGCATGAATCGTGATCATGCCCCCGAAAGTGGGCCGGGAGGCTTTGGAAGTCAATTGCGGCGTACGGTGCTTGCGGCGTGACGCCCCGGTCGCCGCGTGATAGGGTCCGGGTCCGGTTGCAGCCCGTCCGTGGACCGTCCCGGCACCTCATGCTTTCGCAGCTGTTCGCCATCATAGCGCCGGTCTTCGTCTGTGCCGCCGTCGGTATCGTCTGGGCACGCAGCGAGCTGCCGTTCGACACGTCGTTCACGACCATCCTCGCCTCGAACGTCGCCTTCCCCTGCCTCATCGTGGCGACACTGGCGCGGCTCGAGATCAGCGCCGACGCCTTCTCCGCGATGGCCGTGGCCGCCTTCCTCACCGTGGCGATCACGGGCGCCGTCGCCGCCGCCCTGCTGTGGCTGGCGCGGCAATCGCAGGCGGTCTACCTGCCGTCGCTGGTGTTCGGCAACACGGGCAACATCGGCCTGCCGCTCTGCCTGTTCGCGTTCGGCGACGAGGGCCTGGCGCTGGGCATCATATTCTTCACGGTGTTCCTGCTGATCCAGTTCACCGCCGGTATCTGGGTCGCTTCCGGGCACGCCTCGGCGCGGCTGCTGCTGCGCACGCCGCTGGTCTGGGCCGGCCTGATCGGCATCGCCCTGCAGCTGGCCGGATTGCGCCTGCCGCAATGGATCGACAATACGGTCAGCCTGCTCGGCAGTCTCGCGATTCCGCTGATGCTGCTGACGCTCGGCGTGTCGCTCGCGAAGCTCCGGGTCACTGCGATTTGGCGAAGCCTCGGATTGGCGCTCGGCCGTCTCGGCATCGGCCTCGCCGTCGGCCTCGGCGTGGCGTCTGCGCTCGGGCTGGAAGGGCCGGCGCGGGGCGTGCTGATCCTCGAATCGACGATGCCGGTCGCGGTGCTCAACTACCTCTTCGCGATCCGCTACGACACCCGGCCCGAGGAGGTTGCCGGCCTCGTTCTCGTCTCCACGGCGCTCGCCTTCGCGACGCTGCCGTTCCTGCTGCAGATCGTGCTTTAGGTCAGGCAGGCGGTTCCGCGGCCGGCAGCCTGACCGTGAAGCGGGCGCCGACGACGCGGTCCCCGTTCAGCACGTTGACCGCGCCGATGCTGCCGCCGTGCGCCTCGACGATCTGCTTCGAGATCGACAGACCCAGCCCCGAATGGGTGCCGAACTTCTCGCCGCTCGGTCGCTCGCTGTAGAACCGGTCGAAGATCGCCTCGAGCTTGGCCTCCGGGATGCCCGGCCCGCGGTCCTCGACCTCGATTTCCACCATGTCGCTGTCGCGCCGGGCGGACAGGGTGATGGTGCCGCCGGGCGGGCTGAAACTCATGGCGTTGCCGATAAGGTTATGGAACACCTGGACCAGCCGGTCCTCCATGCCCGACACGCAGAGATCGGATCCGGACTGGAGGGCGACGACCAGCTCCGGCGTGTCGCTCGCGCCGGCGGTCGCCCGGTGCATGTCGGCCAGCGTCAACAGCATGCTGCCGACATCGACCGGCTGCGACATCGCCCGGCTCAGCTCGGCATCGAGCCGCGAGGCATCCGCGATATCGGTAATCAGCCGGTCGAGGCGCCGGACGTCGTCCTCGACGATCGAGAGAAGCTGCCGCTGCTTGGCCGCATCCTTGACGCGGCTGGCGGTCTCGACCGCACTGCGCAGCGAGGTCAACGGATTCTTGAGCTCGTGACTGACGTCGGCGGCAAAGCGCTCGATGGCGTCGAGCTGGAGCTGCAATTCCGCCGTCATCGCGCGAAATGCGCCCGAGAGCTCGCCGATCTCGTCGCCGCGCGTCGTGAAATCCGGGATCGGGTGGTGCTTGCGGCCGATATCGCGCCGCACCCGCTCGGCCGCGGCGGCGAGGCGCCGCACCGGCCGGGCGATCGTACCCGCGAGGTACAGCGAGAGCAGCACCGTCACCACCATCGCCGCGCCGAACAGCTTGAGCACGTCGAGCCTGAGCGTCCGCACGGCGCGGTCGATGTGGGCGCCGTCCTTCGACAGCATGAGCGCGCCGAGCACCTGGCGGTAGCGCTGCACCGGCACCGCGACCGACAGCAGGTACTGGCCGTCGCGGCCGCCGAGGCGCAGCATGTTCTGGCTCTCGCCGCGCAGCGCGGCCAGCGTTTCCTCATAGTCGCCCGCGGTCTGCTGGGGGGCCTCGCGATAGGCCGGCAGGTCGCGCCGGCGCGGCAGCCAGTCGAGGAAGTCGATGATCGGATCGACCACCGGATTGCGTTCGCTCGGTGGCGGCAACACCTGGACGTGGACGATCCCGCCGCCGCCGATCAACAGGCGACTGTCGGCCGCCAGCTCGCCGTCGGGCAGAAACAGCCGGGCCCGCACCTGCGTCGGTGCGCTCAGCCGGCGGACGATCTGCTGCGCCGGCGGGATGTCGAGCATCTGGTCTCCGCTCAGCGTCGTCGCGATCGCGCCCTCGCCGATGGCACCGGCGAACACCTCCGCCTGCGTCTTCAGCGCTTCGAATTCGGCGTCGATCAGGCTGTCGCGGTAGGCGCCGAGATAGAGCAGGCCGCCGACCGGGATCGCCAGCGCCAGCAGGTTGACGGTCAGGATGTTGAGCGTCAGCGGCGAAATCAGCCGCTTCTTGCGGGCCTCCGACGCCCGTTTCTGCTTCTCGCGCGCGAACCGTACCGGTCGATCGGCGGCGTCCGGTGCGGGGGCGTCGACCGCCTCCGGGGGCGCCTGCATGCGGTCCGTACGGCCTGCGACATCAGCGCCGGGCACGACCGATCCCGCGGCGCGATCGACGTCGGCCGCGCTTTCGGTGTTGCCGGCGGTACCCCACCCGGTGTCTGCCCTCATGCCTCTCGGTATCGGTATCCCACTCCGTAAAGCGTCTCGATCTGCGCGAACTCCTCGTCGACGCTTCGGAACTTCTTGCGCAGGCGCTTGATATGGCTATCGATTGTCCGATCGTCCACATAAATGCTCTCGCCGTAGGCCGCATCCATCAGCTGGTCGCGGTTCTTGACGTGGCCGGGGCGTTGCGCCAGCGCCTTGAGCAGCAGGAACTCGGTAACCGTCAGCGATACGGGCTGTTCCTTCCACGTGCAGATATGACGGTCCGAGTCGAGCACGAGTTCGCCGCGCACGAGGATGCCGTCGGGCTTTCCGTCGCTCGACTCGCTCGCCAGTTCGGTGCGTCGCAACAGCGTTCGGATGCGCTCGATCAGCAGGCGCTGCGAGAACGGCTTGGTGATGTAGTCGTCGGCCCCCATGCGCAGCCCGACCAGCTCGTCGATCTCGTCGTCCTTCGAGGTCAGGAAGATCACCGGCGTCTGCGTCGACTTGCGCAACCGCTGCAACAGTTCCATGCCGTCCATGCGCGGCATCTTGATATCGAGCACGGCAAGATCGACCGGGCGTTGCGTGAGGCCGCGCAGCGCCTCTTCGCCGTCGGAGTAGGTGCGGACCTGGTAGCCCTCGGCCTCCAGCGCCATGGAGATCGAGGCCAGGATGTTGCGGTCGTCGTCGACAAGGGCAATGGTCTGGTGCATATCGCGCTCCAGCTGTGTATCGCTTAGTATATCCCGAATCGCGGAGTCGGCGCCACGATTGCACTTGGCTGTGGCGGAATTGCGGCCCGGCTGTGTCGATCCCGGATCGGCGTCACGGTCTGCCGAGCTTCGGCGCACCCGCGGCAAGCGGTCCGGCCGGCATTCGATTGACCGCGCGACGACACCTGATCTAGTGTCGGATCGATGGTTCTCCGCCAGAGGAGACAACAGGGAACGCGGTGCGGCCGGCGGCTGACCGTCGCATTGGCCAAAGCCGCGGCTGCCCCCGCAACTGTGGGCGGCGAGTTCCCGTTCCATGGGGGTCCCTGCGGACCCGGGCCACTGGGACACCGGGAAGGCCGGAACGGGGGCGCTGAGCCGCGAGCCAGGAGACCTGCCATCGTCCGGACGGCGCCGTCCGGAGCAGCGAACAGCGGACCGCCGGCGCGGTTCCGCGGGTGACACGGAGGGTGAGATGTCGCGCATGTATTCCGGTTCTTCTGCAGTCCCGATTGCAACGCCGGTCGCCCGGGCGTCGGCCGCGCTGACGGCCGCGGTGCTCGGGCTCTTCATCCTGTTCGGTGTCGGCTTTGCCCATGTCGACTCGGTCCACAACGCCGCGCACGACTCGCGTCATTCCGTCGCCTTTCCCTGCCACTGAGGGCGCGGCGTGATCACCCGAACGGTGCTGACCGGTCTGCTGGCCGGGTCGGCGGCGGGGGTCGTACTCACCGTCTTCTACCTGCTCGCGATCCAGCCGATGATCCTCGCCGCCGAGGTGCATGAGCTCGGCCCGGCGCGGGCGTCGCAAGGCATGACCGCGATGCGCATGGTCAACACGCTGCTGTTCAACGTGCTGGCGGGCGTCGGCTTCGGCCTCGTCCTGGCCGCGCTGTTCGTGATGCGCGGCCGGCCGGTAGGAATTCGCGATGGCGCCCTCTGGGGACTCGCGGGGTTCGCCGCGGTCACGCTCGCGCCGGCGATCGGCCTGCCGCCCGAACTGCCCGGCATGGCGGCGGCGCCGCTCGTCGAGCGACAGCTCTGGTGGGTCCTGACGGCACTGACGACCGCCGCCGGGCTCGGGCTTCTGGCGCTGAGCGGGCGGCGCGCGCTGCGGGCGGCCGGTATCGTCCTGATCGCCGCGCCGCACATCGTCGGCGCGCCCCATCCTGCCGATGCCGCCGGCGCCGTGCCGCCCGAGCTGGCGGCCCGGTTCGCGGTCATCTCGCTCGCCTCGATGGCGGCCTTCTGGGGGGTTCTCGGGGCCTGCGCCGGCTACGTCTTCGACTATCTCGCCGAGCAGCATTCCGAGGGTACCGGCACGGCATGACCGGGCCGCGCGCAGACGGCACCGCCGCCGCGCTCTGCCGGCGGCTCGTGCGCAGCGCCGTACGCGCCTCGCTCGCAACCACGGCCGAAAAGGGCAAGGCTGGCGTCGACGGCCCCTGGGCGTTTGCGTCGCTCGTCCTCGCGGCGTGCGACTTTGATGCGAGCCCGCTGCTGCTGATCTCCGACCTTGCCGATCATACGCGCAACCTCAAGGCCGATCCGCGCGTCGCCCTGCTCTACGACGGCACGGGTGGCCTCAGCGAGCCACTCAGCGGGCCGCGCCTGACGCTGCAGGGGCGTGCCGAGCCGACCGACGAAGCGCGGCTGCTCGATCGCTATGTGCGACGCCATCCATCCGCCGCGACCTATGCCGGGTTCGGCGATTTCCACCTGTACCGCGTTCGCCCGGTGCGCGGCCACCTCGTCGCCGGCTTCGGCAGGATCGAATGGCTGACGGCGCCGGACCTGAGGCTCGATCAGCGGCTTTGCCAGGCGTTCGCGGAACATGAGGCGGCGACGCTGACGCGCTGGAACGATCGCCACGGCGATCTGCTCGACCGTGCCGCGGGCACGCTGCTCAAGCGCCGCGGCAAGCGTTGGCGCGCGGTCGGGCTCGATCCGGAGGGCGTCGATCTGCGGCGCGGCGATGCGCTGGTGCGGATCGAATTCGATGCGCCCGCTCGCGATCCCGACGCGGCCCTGGCGGCGCTTCGAGAACGGCTCGGGACGACAGCCGGAGCCTAGGGCATTATCCGATTCGTCGGCGGGAGCGGGCCGGTGCCGATTCCACGTAAGCGGATGATGTACTAGCCCGTCACCGTCTCGGTCAGCCAGACGAGCGCCGCGTAGCGGCCGCCCTTGCCGAGCGCGACGAGGATCAGGAACGGCAGCAGCCGCACGCGCAGGACGCCGGCGACGAAGGTCAGGGGATCGCCGATCACCGGTGCCCAGGCGAGCAGCAGCGACCACTCGCCATAGCGCCGGAACCAGGCGCCGGCACGCTCGAGCTGCGCCGGCCGGAACGGGAACCAGCGGCGCTCCTGCCAGTGCAGCAGGTATTTGCCGAGTGCCCAGTTGACGACCGCTCCCAGCGTGTTGCCGACGGTTGCCACGGCGACCAGCATTCCGGCATCGAACCCCTGCGCGCCGCTCAACGCGACGATCACCGCCTCGGAATAGAGCGGCAGCAGGGTCGCCGCGATGAAGGCACTGATGAACAGGCCGGCATAGCCGCCGAACAGCAGGTCGGCGGCGCTCATGCGGCCGGCGGCATCAGGAGTCGGGCGGGCGCGGGACGGCGACGCCGATCAGGCAGTCGCGGGTGACGAGCTGCGCCAGCGCCGCCTCGTCCATCCCTTCGGTCCCGGCGGGGCGCAGCGGCAGCACCATGTAGCGCAGCTCCGCCGTGCTGTCGTGCACCCTGACCGCGACGTCCTCGGAGATGTTCATGCCGAACTCGGCGAGCACGGCGCGCGGCTCGCGCACGGTGCGGCTGCGGTAAGCGCGCGACTTGTACCAGTCCGGCGGCAGCCCGATGAGCTGGCGCGGATAGCACGAGCACAACGTGCAGACGATGACGTTGTGGGTCTCCGGCGTGTTCTCGACCGTCATGATCGGGATCGCGCCGGCATCGATGCCGAGCGCCGCCGCGGCCGTGTTGGTGTTCTCCAGGAGCCGCCCCTTGAAGTCGGGATCGGTCCAGGCTCGCGCCACCAGCCGCGCGCCGGCCGCCGGGCTGCGCGAGTCCATTGCCTCGATCTGGCGCCGCAGATCGTCGGCGCCGAACACGCCCTTCTCGATCAGCAGGTCGCCGACCGCCAGCGCCAGCAGCTGATGGTGGGTAAGCGGCGCGTCCTCGATGTCCGGCTGACGGGGGTGCGTATGCCCGTGCGCGTGTCCGGGACCGTGCGCATCGTCGTGGCTGCCGGTCATGCCGCCTGCTCCGCGGCCGGCTCGAGCCAGTTCTCGTAGATCTCGACCTCGAGCGTATCCTGTGCCGCGCCGCGGTAGTCCGGCCAGATGTCGGACTGGCGGAGGCGCACGCGGTAAAGCGTCAGCATCGGGCAATTGTAGCGGCCGTAGGCGAGCTCCTCCGGGTTGCGGAAGTCGCCGACCACGTGGCAGACCTCGCCGGCGAGCCCGCGCAGGTACCACGGCGTGCGCACGTGGCCCGGCGGGAAGGCGCGGCGGATTCGCACCGGCGTGCCGATGGCGAAGCGCGGGGCGCTCACGTGCCGCCTCCCTTGGCCCGCTCCGCCTCGTGGCGGGCCTCGATCTCCGCCATCCGGCGGCCGAGCTCGTCGATCGTGATCACGTCCTTCTCGATCAGATTGTTGGCGATCGAGGCGATCCAGCGCTCGTAGTAGCTCAGCTCGTCATAGGCGCCGGGGCCAAGCTCCTCGATGCCGCGGCGCAGTTCGTCGACCCTGAGGATGCGACGCGCCGGCGCCGCCAAGAGCTCCTTGATCGCGTCGACCCGTTTCTCCCAGGGCGCGTAGTCGTGCTCGTAGCGCTCGACCGGGCCGGCGGCGAGGCCGCCCATGTCATGGTGCCGGCGCAGATGCGCCTTCCCGGTTTCCCCGTCCCTGCTCATCGGCGAAGTATGCGAAAGCGCGCGCGCGACGGCAAGTCCGGGGCATCCAGCGGCTGCCGAAAGCCGCGCCGTAACCCGGGTTGCCGGCGCCGCAACTGTTCAGTGACGATGGCAACGGCGCCGCGATCGGCCACCGCGAATCCGCCGTCTCAGTGTGCCTCCGCCCAGTTGTCGCCGATGCCGGCGTCGACGACCAGCGGCACGGTGAGCGCGAGAGCCGGACCGGCCGCCCGCTCCATCACCTCGCGGACCACCTTGACGGTCTTCTCCAGCTCGTTCTCCGGCACCTCGAACAACAGCTCGTCGTGGACCTGCAGCAGCATCGCCGCATCCAGCCGCGCCTCGGCCAGCGCCTTCGGCACGCGGACCATCGCGCGCTTGATGATGTCGGCGGCGGAGCCCTGGATCGGCGCGTTGATCGCCTGGCGCTCGGCGAAACCGCGGCGCGCCGGGTTCTTGTCGACGATCGTCGGGATGTGGATGCGTCGCCCGTACAGCGTCTCGACCCGCCCGTGCTTGCGGCAGTACGATCGCATCTCGTCCATGTAGTCGCGGATGCCCGGATACTTCTCGAAATAGGCGTCGATGTACGCCCTGGCCTCGCTCTGCTCGATGCCGAGCTGACGCGCCAGCCCGAACGGCGAGATGCCGTAGATGATGCCGAAATTGATCGCCTTGGCGCGGCGGCGGATCATCGGATCCATGCCCTCGATCGGGATCCCGAAGACCTGGCTTGCGGTCATCGCGTGGATGTCGTGGCCGTCGCGGAACGCCTGTTTGAGCGCCTCGATGCCGGCGATATGGGCGACGATGCGCAACTCGATCTGGCTGTAGTCGAGCGAGACCAGCTTGCGGCCGGCTTCGGCGATGAACGCGTGGCGGATCTTGCGGCCCTCCTCGGTGCGCACCGGGATGTTCTGCAGGTTCGGGTCGGTCGAGGCGAGCCGCCCGGTGGACGCCGCCGCCATCATGAACGATGTGTGCACGCGGCCGGTCTCGGCGCTGATCTGCTGGATCAGCGCGTCCGCATAGGTGCTCTTGAGCTTGGCGAGCTGCCGCCAGTCGAGCACGCGGGCCGGCAGGTCGTGGCCCTGCGCCGCGAGGTTCTCGAGCACGTCGGCCCCGGTCGCATAGGCGCCGGTCTTGCCCTTCTTGCCGCCGTCGAGCCCCATCTTGTCGAACAGGATCTCGCCGAGCTGCCGCGGCGAGGCGATGTTGAACTCCTCGCCGGCCAGCTTGTAGATCTCGTCCTCGAGCCCGGCCATGCGCTGCGTGAAATCGCGGCTGAGGCCGCGCAGCGCCCCCGGATCGACGCGAACGCCGGTGCGCTCCATGGCCGCCAGCACCGGGATCAATGGCCGCTCGATGGTCTCGTATACGGTGACCATGCGCTCGGCGAGCAGCCGCGGCTTGAAGATCCGGTGCAGGCGCAGCGTCACGTCGGCATCTTCCGCAGCGTAATCGAGCGCCTTGTCGAGCGGCACCCGGTCGAACGTCACCTGGGCGCGGCCGACCCCCGCGACCTCCTTGTACTTGATCGTGGTGTGGCCGAGATGCAGGTCGGCCAGCTCGTCCATGCCATGGCCGTGCAGGCCGCCGTCGAGCACGTAGGACAGCAGCATCGTGTCGTCGACCGGGGCGACCGCGATGTCGTGCCGCGACAACACCAGCGCGTCGTACTTGATGTTCTGACCGATCTTCAGGATGCCGGGGTCCTCCAGCAGCGGTCTGAGCAGTTCGAGCGCCTGCGCGAGCGGGATCTGTTTCGGTGCCGCGGCTGCCGCGCCGCCGCCGTCGCCGAGGTCGAGCGAGCCCTGCCCTGCGGATGCCTTGTGCGCGAGCGGGATGTAACAGGCGCGGCCGGGCTCGATGCACAGCGACACGCCGACCAGCTCTGCGGACATCGCGTCGAGCGAGGTCGTCTCGGTATCGACGGCGAGCGCGCCGGCCTCGCTCGCCTCGGCGATCCACGCGGCGAGCGACTTCGCGTCCTGCACCAGCTCGTAAGTGCTCTTGCCCGGCGGTGGCGCCGGCGCGGCCGCCCCGCCACCTGCGCCGTCGGCGGCGATGCGGGCCGCCTCGACGCGGGCTACGACCGACTTGAATCCCTGCTCACTGAGGAAGGCGACCAGCGTGTCGTGGTCGGGCTTGGCAAGCGCGAAACTGTCCAGCGGCCGCTCGACCGGGACATCGTCCTTGAGGCGCACCAGCTGGCGCGAGATGCGCGCCAACTCGGCGTGCTCGATCAGGCTCTCACGGCGTTTCGGCTGCTTGATCTCGCCGGCCCGCTCGAGCAGCGTGTCGAGGTCGCCGTACTCCTCGATCAGTTGCGCCGCCGTCTTGACGCCGATCCCCGGCACGCCCGGGACGTTGTCGCTGGAATCGCCGGCCAGCGCCTGGATGTCGACCACGTGCTCGGGGCCGAGTCCGAATTTCTCGACCACCTCGTCGGGCCCGATCTCCCGGTTCTTCATCGAGTCGAGCATGCGGACCTTGTCGGAGACGATCTGCATCAAATCCTTGTCGGAGGAAACGACGGTGACATCGGCGCCTCGTGCGATCGCCTGCTTGGCGTAGGTCGCGATCAGATCGTCGGCCTCGTAGCCCTCCATCTCGATCGCGGGCAGGTTGAACGCCTCGACCGCCTCGCGGATCAGCGCGAATTGCGGGATCAGCTCCTCGGGAGGCGGTGGCCGGTGCGCCTTGTATTCGGGGTAGATGTCGTTGCGGAAATTCTCGCGCTTGGCGTCGAAAATGACGGCGATGTGGTCGGCGTCGGTCTCGCTCAGCAGCTTCATTAGCATGGTGACGAAGCCGTAGACCGCGTTGACCGGCGTGCCGTCGGGACGGGTCAGCGGCGGCAGCGCATGGAAGGCGCGGAAGATGAATCCGGATCCGTCGACCAGATAGACGTGCTTCGGGGGTGGCGAGTCGACCATGCCGCAATGTGCCGTAAGCCCGCGCGGCCGGCAAGTCCGCGCGGGCGTGGCTCCCGCGCCTCCGAGCGTTGGGATGAACCGCATGCACGGACAATTTCTGGGGGTTTGAGAGGGATGCAATGGAAAACTGGGTCGGCGTGCCGGCGCACCGAAGGCCGCCGCCCCGTTATTCCCGCGCGTAAGATCAGGGGCCGGCGGACGGTGCGCACGCCCTCGCCCCGGGACATCCCGTCGCCTGCGGCGAAACGCGCCGCGCCCGGCGCCCGGGTTTACCGTTGCGGCTTCGTAGAGAGTCGAATAGGAAAGCATGCTGTCGCACAGCCCGCGCGG
>JBFHDX010000042.1:0-28746 GCA_041584475.1 Alphaproteobacteria bacterium | reverse complement strand
GCGACGACGGATTCGCGAAAAATTCGCATTGTGGATCACTCCTCCCTGTCTGGAGCGCCGTGCGATCGGCGTTGATTTCTCTTTTTTCTCGCGACCCGATATTACGCGCCGCGCGTCGCGCGGGCAATGCGCCAGCGCGCCGGACGCGCAGCGCGGGATGGACCCCGATGGCCCCTTCGCCTCAAGACGGAGTGTGCTACGGCGTGTCCGCGGCGGTTGGCGCGCGCCTAGGATTCCGCCGCAACAGGTGGTTTCGCCGGCGCAGCACTCGTCGGCATCGCCCGCCTGCGTGGCGCCGCCTCGGGCAACTGCTTGACGTAGATATCCTGCTGCGGGAACGGGATTTCGATGCCGTTGCGCCTGAACGCCTCGTCGATCGCGAAGCAGAGATCACTGGTGACGCCGATCGTACGCTCGACATTGTCGAGATAGCACCGCAGCTCGAAATTCAGTGCGCTGTCGCCGAAGCCGCGGAACACCGCGGATGGCGCGGGATCTCTCAGAACCTCCGCGTGGGACCGGCCGACCTCGAGAAGGATCTCGCGCACCCTCGCGGTGTCCGAGCCGTATGCCACGCCGACCGGAATGATCACGCGGCCCATCTTGTCCGCATAGGTCCAGTTGGTCACCGCCTCCGAGATGATCTTGGAGTTCGGAATGAAGACGCTGGCGCGATCGAACGTCTGGATTTCCGTCGCCCGAACCTTGATGCGTTTGACGTAGCCCTGGTCGTTGCCCACCACCACCCAGTCGCCGACCTTGATCGGGCGCTCGACCAGGAGGATCAGTCCGGACACGAAGTTGTTGACGACGTTCTGCAGCCCGAAGCCGATGCCGACCGACAGCGCGCCTGCGACGATCGCCAGGTTCGACAGATCGAGCCCGAGCGCGGAGATGCCCGCCGCGGCGGCGATCACGATGCCGACATAGCCCGTGGCCGTGCCGATCGAGTGCCGGACGCCGGGATCGAGACGCGTCTGCGGCAGCACGCGTTCGACGAGCAGTCGCTGCACGAACCGCGTGGCGACGATCAGGCCGACAAAGACCAGCACGGCGACGCCGATGTCAACCAGCGAGAGCCGGATCTGACCGATCTGGAATCCGAACAGGGCCTGATAGACCCATTCCGAGACATCCTGGCGGTCAGCGCCCCAGACGAAAAGACCGATCACGAGGCCGCACAGGAGCAGCACGACATCGTAGGCCAGCCCGACCCAGAACTGGATGTGCCGTGCGCCTTCGTCGTCGATATGCAGGCTCGTACGCAGCCAGTCGCCGAGCCAGGTTTCCCTCGATACGGTCTGGCTGATGAATTCACGGCCCAGCCGGTGCAGGAAAAGCACGAGCAGGATCAGACCGCCCGTCAATACCGTCTGAGTTGCGACGAACCTCGCCAGGACGACGTAACCCAGCGCACCCAGTAGCGGCAGCGTCGCCAGACCGGCGGCAAGGAGGACGCGGACGACCCGCCAGCGCGGCTTTGCGCCGGGTGGCTCCTGCGGGCTCCACATGAGCTGGCGCAACAGCAGCACGAGCAGCAGCGCCGAGACGACGATGGTGAGCGCATAGTCGCGGATGATCGTGACCGCGAGGCGCCCGCCGTAGACGCTGACGATCTCGGCAAGCACGATATCGGCGGCGAATACGAGCGCCAGCCCGATGATGATCGGCCTGATGCCGCGAGCGAACCTCGTCGGCACCGGCACGATCCGCCACGCCGGCTGCAGGGGCGATAGCGAGGCCCTGAAGAACGCGAGCGTCCAGGTAAACAGGACAAATCCGACAAGGACCGCCTGCGCGATCTCTACGCCCGCGTCACCCAGCAATCCCTCGCCGAGAATGACGAGATAGATGACGACCGCTGCGGCGGTGGGAAAGAGGGCCTGGGCAGCGCCGACCACGAGCGTGGCTCGGGCCGCCTCCATGAATGTCGGCCGCTTGACGGACGGATCGCGTCCGAACCGACGCAACAGCCAGCGGCGCATCGGCCACGCAAGAACGATCGCGACGACGACGGCCACGATCATCGAGGGCGCTGCGCTGCGCAGGTCGGCCCAGAACCAGGGGGCGCGCACGAAGGAACCGAGCTGTTCGCGGATCTCCCCGCCGATGGACGAGAGTTCCGGCAGCGCTCGCGTCCACAGCGACGGTGCCAGCGGCGACGGGCCTCGGGCAAGGATACGATCGGCGAAGCGCTTGCGCCGGATCTCGGCCACGTCGCCGATCAGCCGCCCGGCCCGCCCGATGACGATTTCGGCCTCCTTGAAGGGTCCTTCGAGTTCCGTCAGCCGGCCCTTCAGCTCCTTGCGCTTCGCCGCAATGCCCTCGGCCTCCGGTTCCTGTCCCTCTGCTGGCGGTGGACCGAGGGCCGCGATCTCCGTCTGCACGTCCTTGAGCTTGGGAGCCTCTTCCGCGACCCAGGCGCGCGTCTCTCGTCGTATGGTCTCGAGCTCGTCGCGCAGTTCGCGGAGCGATTCGTCCGTTAGCTTGGGCTCCGCCAGCGTGTCGGCAACCCTGTCGAGTTGGGCCGACCAGCCGCTGACCGGGCCGGGCGGGTCCGCCGCCGGCGCCGAGACCTGCGCCGTCGCTACGTAGCTGGCGAGGGCAAGCAGCAATATTCCGGCGGCTCCCGCCCGCGCCGACCGCAGGAGCCATGCGTGTATGCGGCAAAGGAATGCGCCGGTGCGAACGGGAGCGGTAACGGTCCCCGCGCAAGGCGCCTCGATTGCAGTGAGCCGATCGTCAGAGGGGTGAGCTGAACGGTCCCTTGCGGACCAGACGGGTTTCGTTGCGCGCATGACAGCACCGCCTTTGGCCAAACCCTCGCCGCCGATGAAGAGGCTAAGTTGCTTGCGTCGGAGATGCCATGAGGCAGATCAATATGATCCCGGGCGGCCGCGCGGGGGACACCGAATTCGCGTGCGTCGGACGGTCGGCCGCACCGGCCCGCGACCGATTGCGAAGCGGTTCAGTCCAGCTGCAGCGAGCGGTCCCGGTTCCACGGCGCCCTGCGCAGGACAATGGCGATGGTGCAGCGGTCGAAGAAGACGACCATGGTGGTCCCCACAAGCAGCGCCAGGTACCACCAGAAGCGCAGCTCCGGCCACAACCCGGGCAGAGTGAGCAGGCAGTACACGGCACGCGTCTGTACCGCGAAGGCGGTGACGCCGCGCTTTTCGATCGCCTTGGCGACAAGGTTGGCCAGGCTGATGGCGACCACCGACGGATAGGCCGGCATCCAGCCCAGCAGGGCCGCGACGATAAACGCCCAGGTAACGAGCCAGAGCCACCAGTCGGCGCTTTTCGGGAAGATCCTTAAATTCATGGCAGCCACTCGCTCCCGCCTCGCGATCGTCGGGTGCGAGGCCAGAGCATTGTCCGATTGGTTCGCCCCAGCCGGCTCCCCGTTCCACGCAAGTGGATGATGTACTAGCAGTGCGGCGGCCCCGGCGCCTTGATCCAGGTCAGGGGCTGCCGGGAGCGGATCGCTTGCGGATGACCTAATACCCCAGCGCGCAGCCGTCCTTGCGGTGCTCGGAGCCGGCCGAGAACACGCCCTTCTCGCGGTCGATGACGATCATCTGGCCGCCGCCCAGCGGCGCCGGGGCGGGCGAGAGCGCATGCCCGCGGGCGCGCAGCCCCTCGTAGGTCGCCGCCGGGAACGTCCGCTCGATCGCCACCAACGAGCCCGTCGCGAAGACGCGCGGCATGCTGATCGCCGCCTGCGGACCGAGGCCGAAATCGATGACATTGGTCAGCACCCGCGTGTGGCCGTAGGGCTGGTAATCCCCGCCCATGACGCCATACGGTGCGACCGCATGGTCGCCGTGCGTCAGCATGCCCGGCATGATGGTGTGCAGCGGGCGCTTGTTCGGGCCGATGCGGTTGGGATGATCCGGGTCGAGCCGGAACGATTCGCCGCGGTTCTGGAACAGCACCCCGGTCACCGGGCAGAGCACGCCGCTGCCGAAGGAATGGTAGATCGAGTTGATGAAGCTGACGGCGTTGAGGTCGCGGTCGACGACGCTGATATAGACGGTATCCGCGGACTTCAGGCCGAGCTCGGGGATCCCCGGCATCGCGCAATCCAGTGAGATGTTGGCCCGCAGCGCCGTCGCCCAGTCCTTCGAGACCAGTTGCTCGGGGGAGACACGCAGCGCGCGCGGGTCCGAGATCGCGGCATCGCGCACGGCGAAGGCGATGCGCCCGGCCTCGATCTCGAGATGGGTACGCTCCGCCGACAGCGCCTCGTATTGGGCGAGATCGAAGCCCTCGAGGATGTTGAGCATGATCAGGGCGGTCACGCCCTGGTTGTTCGGCGGAATCTGGTGCACCGTATAGCCGCGGTAATCGGTCGCGATCGCGGTCACGTAGTCGCCGGCCGTGGCCGCGAAGTCCGCGACCGTGTGCAACCCGCCCAGCGATTGCAGCTTGGCCACCATGGCCTCGACCACCGGGCCGGAATAGAAGCCGTCGCGGCCCTTGCCGGCAACGGTCTTCAGCGTCTCGGCCAGTTGCGGCTGGCGATGCAGCGCGCCCTCGGCCGGCACCTCGCCGCCGGGCGCGAACAGCGCCTTCGCGTCGGCGTCCCACGACACGGTCTGGAGCGCCCGCAGCCAGTCGAAGCGGACGCGCGCATGGACGGGATAGCCCTCCGCCGCATAGCGGATCGCGGGCGCCAGCAGCCGGTCCAGGCCCAACTTCCCGTGGTCGCGGCTGAGCGTGCACCACGCCTCGATCGCGCCGGGGACGGTCACCGAGTGCGGGCTGTGCTGGGCGATCGCGGCGATGCCCCGCTCGCGGTACCAGTCGACCGTCGCGGCGGCCGGTGCCCGGCCCGAGCCGTTGTAGGCGATGACCTCGGCCGAGCCCCGCGGGCACATCAGCGCGAAGACGTCGCCGCCGACGCCGGTCGATTGCGGCTCGACGACGGCCTGCACCGCGGCGGCGCAGATCGCCGCATCCATGGCGTTGCCGCCCTCCTTGAGGATGTCGAGCGCGGCACCGGTGGACAGCGGATGCGACGTCGCCACCATGCCGTTCACGGCATGGACGGTCGAGCGGCCGGGAACCTCGAAATCGCGCATGACCTGGCCCCGGCTCAGCGGATCTTGCGGCCGCCGATCACGAGAGTCTGACCACCGTGCGTCCACGGACCTGGCCCTTCAGGATCCGGGCGCCCGCCGCCAGCGCGCCGTCGAGGCCGATCTCCTCGACCATCGCCTCCAGCTTCTCCATCGGCAGGTCGTGGCCGATGCGCTCCCAAACCCGCAACCGGTCCTCGAACGGCACCATCACGGAATCGATGCCCAGCAGCTTCACGCCGCGCAGGATGAACGGCAGCACGTTGGTCTCGACCTTGATGCCGCCGGCGTTGCCGCAGGCCGCGATCGGCGCCCCGTAGGCCATCTGGCCGATGAGCCGTGCGAGGGTGGCGCCGCCCACCGTGTCGACGGCGCCGGCCCAGGTGGCGCTTTCCATCGGCTTGCCGGACGGTTCGGACAACGCCTCGCGGGCGAGCATCTCGCTGGCCCCCAGCGAGCGCAGATAGTCGTGCGTCTCGGCGCGCCCGGTGACCGCGACGACCGGGTAGCCGAGCTTCGCGAGGATGGCGACGGCGACCGAGCCGACACCGCCGGCGGCGCCGGTGACGATCACCCGTCCCGTCCCGGGCGTCACGCCATGGTCCTGCAGCGCCAGCACGCACAGCATGGCGGTGAAACCGGCGGTGCCGACCGCCATCGCCTGCCGCGCATCGACGCGCTTGGGCAGCGGCACCAGCCAGTCGCCCTTGACCCGCGCCTTGCCGGCGAGCCCGCCCCAGTGGACCTCGCCGACGCGCCAGCCGGTGAGCACCACCTTGTCGCCCGGCTTGTAGCGCGCGTGGTGCGATTCCTCGACGGTGCCCGCGAAATCGATGCCCGGCACGTGCGGGTAGTCGCGCGCCAGCTTGCCGAGCCCGCCGAGGATCAGCCCGTCCTTGTAGTTGATGCCGGAATACGCGACGCGCACGGTGACCTCGCCGTCGGGAAGGTCGGCGTCGCCGAGCTCGCGGATCTCTCCGGATACCTTGCCGTCGGCCTCGGTGAGGACGAGAGCGGGAAAGCGATCATCGGCCATGGCGGGTCCCTCCTGTATTGGGGATCGATGTCGTCCGACGGGCGGTATAGACGCCACGGCGGGCCCTCGGCAAGGGGCCCTCGCCGTCAGCGCTTGCGCGCCGCCGCCGCGGCCCGGCAGTGATCGTCCACCAGCGCGGCATAGAGCTCTCGGATACGGTGGAACAGCGGCCCTGGCACGCCTTCGCCGATGACCCTGCCGTCGATCGCGACGACGGGGGTCTGCGCACCGAAGGTGCCGGTGACGAAGGCCTCGTCCGCGCCGTACGCATCGACGAGCGAGAAGTTGCGTTCGAACACGGGGATCCCGTTCTGCCGGCACAGCCCGATGACCTTGCGCCGCGTGATGCCGTTCATGCAGTAGTCGCCCGTCGAGGTCCACACCTCGCCGCGGCGCACGATGAAGAAGTTCGTCGAGTTGCAGGTGCTGACGAAGCCGTGCGGATCGAGCATCAGCGCCTCGTCGGCGCCGGCCTTGATCGCCTGGATCATCGCCGTGACGCAGTTCAGCTTGCTGTGCGAGTTCAGCTTGGGATCCTGCACGTCGGGCGCGCCGCGATGTACGTGCGCGGTGAACAGGCGCAGGCCGCGGCGCACCGTGTCCGCGCTCGGCTTCTTGTATTCGGGGATGATGACGATGGTCGGCCCCCAGAGGCTGAGCCGCGGGTCCTGGAACGGCGTCTTCTTCGGCCCGCGCGTGACCATCAGGCGGGCGTGCACGCCGTCGCGCATGCCGTTGGCCGCGACGGTGCGCTCGAGGTCCGCCGCAAGCTGCTCGCGCGTCATGCCGATGTCGAGGTCGATCGCCTTCGCCGCCTCGTAGAGCCGCGCCAGATGCTCGTCGAGGAAGGCGAACGCGCCGTGATGCAGGCGCAGCCCCTCCCACACGCCATCGCCGAGCATGAAGCCGCTGTCGTAGACCGAGACCTTCGCCTCGGCGCGCGGCACGAGGTCGCCGTTGACGTAGATCAGGATCGCCTCGTTGCGCGGGTCGTCGGCCGCGTCGTGCGTGCTGGTCCTGGACTTCTGCTGTTCGGCGGTCATCGTGGCCTCGTCGGGATGGAATCGGGTAGCCGAGCACCGGCAGCCATGCGCCGGCGTCGCCAGTCTGCCCCTGCCCCCGGGTATGACGCAACGGCCGGCTGCGGTCCCGACCGACGACCTTCGTCACTTTAGCGTCGCCCCTCGGTCCGATCCCGTTATGATCGCAGCGCCGACCGCTTGCGAGGGATCCGTTGCCGCCGACTCCAGTCCTCCTGCCGCTGTACGTATCGACGCTGGGCCTCAGCGCGCTGCTGCTGTTCTGGGTGCAGCCGCTGTTCGCCCGGCTGATCCTGCCCCTGCTCGGCGGGGCGCCGGCCGTGTGGATCACCGCGATGCTGTTCTTCCAGGCGGCGCTGCTCGCCGGCTATCTGTACGCGCACGTCTCGGTTCGCTGGCTCGGGCCGAAGCGGCAGTCGCTGCTGCACGGGGTGGTGCTGGCGTCGGCCTTCGCGGCGCTGCCGGTCGCGCTGCCGCAGGGCTGGACGCCGCCGGCCGGCGCGATGCCGGCGGCCTGGCAGCTCACGCTGATGGCGGCCGGCATCGGGCTACCCTTCTTCGCGCTGTCGGCGACCGCGCCGCTGCTCCAGCGCTGGTTCGCCCATACCGGACACGCGGAATCCGCAAATCCCTACTTCCTCTACAGCGCCAGCAATGTCGGCAGCATCGCGGCGCTGCTGGGTTATCCACTGCTCATCGAGCCGTCGCTCGGCCTGACCGAACAGGGGATCTACTGGACGGCGGCTTACGGCGCGCTCGTGCTGCTGATCGCGCTGTGCGGCATGCTGATGTGGCGGCGATTCGTCGCCGAGGCCCCGCGGGCGCTCGGCGAGGAGCTCGCGCTGTCGCCCGACATCTCCTGGCGCCGGCGGCTGCACTGGATCGGTCTCGCCTTCGTACCGTCAAGCCTGATGCTCGGCGTGACACTGCACATCTCGACCGACATCGCCGCCGTGCCCCTGCTCTGGATCATGCCGCTGACGCTCTATCTGCTGAGCTTCGTCATCGTGTTCGCGCGCCGCCCGCTGCTGCCGCATCGCGGGATGCTGCGGCTGCAGGTGCCGGCGCTGATCCTCGTCGCCGTGCTGCTGCCCCAGGACATCGGCAATCCGCTCGCGAGCGTCGGGCTGCATCTCGGGGCATTCTTCGTCTTCGCCATGGCCTGTCACGGCGAGCTGGCGGAACGGCGGCCGGCCGCCGAGCGCGTCACCGAGTTCTATCTCTGGCTCGCGGTCGGCGGCGTATTGGGCGGGATATTCAACGGCTTACTGGCGCCGCATCTGTTCAATGCCGTCGTCGAATACCCGCTGATGCTGGCCGCGGCCGCGCTGCTCCGGCCGTGGCGCGCAGCTACTGACCGCCGGGCGCTCGCCCTCGATGTCGGTCTTCCGCTGTTCGTCGCCCTGCTCGTGCTGGCCGGCGCGCGCCTCGCCGATGCCGGCGGCGGGGCGATCACCGGCACGTCGGCGGTGGCGTTGGCCGTTGCCGCCACGGCTTGGTTCGGCTACCGCGGCCGGCCGCTGCGCTTCGCGCTGGGTATCGCGATCCTGCTCGCCGCGGCCCCGATGCTGACGGACGAAGGGCGACGCGCTGGGCCGCTGCAGCGCGAGACGCTGGTGAAGATACGCAGCTTCTTCGGCGTGAACCGCGTCGAGCTGCAGACGCAGCCGGTGGCCGCGCACCTGCTGATCCACGGCACGACGGTGCACGGCGGCCAGCGCCTCGATCCCGCGCACCGTGCCCGTCCGCTGACCTATTTCCATGAGGACGGACCGCTCGGACAGCTGTTCCGACGGATGGCGCCGGACCGCTTCCGGCGCGTCGGCGTGATCGGCCTCGGCGCCGGCGCCGCCGCCTGCTACGCCCGGCCGGGACAGGACTGGGTGTTCTTCGAGATCGACCCGGTGGTCGAGCGGATCGCGCGCGACGCGCGCTATTTCACCTATCTGGCGGACTGCGCGCCCGATGCCCGGGTCGTCATCGGCGACGCCCGCCTCTCGCTGCGCAACGTCGCGGACGGCAGCCTGGATCTGCTGATCCTCGACGCCTTCACGTCCGATGCGATCCCGGTGCATCTGCTGACGCGCGAGGCGTTCGCACTATACGAGCGCAAGCTGTCGCGCCAGGGCATCGTGATGGCGCACATCTCGAACGAATTCCTCGACCTGGAGCCGGTGCTCGGCCGGATCACGGCGGCGAACGGCCTGTTCGGGGTGATCCAGTATTACGGCGCGGCCGATCCGGCGGACATGGCGGCCCTGCGCTTCCCGTCGGTCTGGGTGGTGGCCGCCCGCCTGCCCGGTCATATCGTCGAGCTGGCGCCCGACATGCGGTGGCAGCCGCTCCGCGGCCGCCGGGCGCCGCTGTGGACCGACGACTACGTCAACATCGTGCGCGCGCTGCGGCTGATCGGCAGCGATGGCTAGCGGTCCGCGCCGTGCGCCTGCCAGGCCGGCCGGCGCAGCCGCACCACCGCACCCGCGGCATCGAAGACCGCACCCGCAGCCCCCTCGTCGATCCGGTCGAGACGGATCATCGCGATGCCGAGCCCGTCGCGCGAGGAGCGCATCTCGCCGGCTTCCCGGTCGTCCAGCAGCAGCGGCGTTCCCGGCGCCGGGGCGTTTCCTTCGATGGCGACCGGCATGAGGCGGCGCTTGACGAGCCCGCGATACCTGGTGCGCGCGGTCAGCTCCTGCCCCATGTAGCAGCCCTTGTCCCAGTCGAGGCCGTTCAGCCGGTCGAAATTGGCCTCGAGCAGGATCGTCCGGTCGACGACCATGTCGCGGCTGCCGTCGGGCAGGCCGAGCTCGAGCCGCATCCGGTCATAGGTCTCCGGGTCCGACGCACGGAAGCCCAGGGCATCGAGACAGGCGGCGGCGCGGGCGGCGGGAAGGATCGCGCGGGCGCCGGCCGCGGCGAGGCGCGGATCGACGTAAACGGCACCTCCCTCGAACGGGCGGGCGGCACCGGCGTCGGCGCCGAGGCCGAGCGCGTCGGCAACGCCGTCGCCCCACAGGGCGACCACCGCGAAATCCTCGGCGATGCCGAGCTCGACGCGCGAGCGCAGCCGGTAACGGCCGAGCCGACGCCCGAGATCCATCAGCCGCTCGCCGCCCTCGCAATCGAGGAAGAGGGTCTCGCCGATCTCGACCACGAAGAAATCGTGCAGGTACTTGCCCTGCGGCGTCAGAAAGGCGGACCAGATCGCGCGATCCGTGCCGGCCCGCATCACGTCGTTCGAGACCAGCCCCTGCAGGAAATCGCGCCGATCGGCCCCGGCGACCGTGATCGCCCCGCGATCGGTCAAGATTGCGTAGTATCGTTGCGGCATCGCCACGCGGCACCTCCGCCCATCCAGATAGGGACGTGCCCGCGCCGCGACAAGAACGGACGGCCGGCGCGGCACGCGACCGGCGCAAGAGCGTTCCACGACATCGCGAATCGGATTACGCTTGCCGTCCACATGTCTCACCCCGGCGCGGGGTAACCGCCGTGCCATCCCGGAGGGCTCTCGATGGCGGACAGGTATGATCTGATCGTGCGCGGCGGAACCTGCCTCACGCCCGCCGGGCGCATCGAGACCGACATCGCTGCCCGCGGCGGCCGCATCGCCGCCATCGGCGACCTGTCCCGCGCCCAGGCCGAGATGCGGCTCGACGCCAAGGGGCTGCACGTGCTGCCCGGCATCATCGACAGCCAGGTGCATTTCCGCGAGCCGGGCAACGAACACAAGGAAGACCTCGAATCGGGAACGCGCGCCGCGGCCCTCGGCGGCGTGACCGCCGTGTTCGAGATGCCCAATACCGACCCGCCGACGGTCCTCGGCGAGCATCTGGACGACAAGATCAAACGCGCCACCGGCCGTTCCTGGTGCGACTTCGCGTTCTTCGTCGGGGCCGCGAAGGAGAACATCAACCGGCTTTCGGGCCTCGAGCAGCTGCCCGGATGCTGCGGCATCAAGATCTTCATGGGGTCGTCCACGGGCTCGCTGCTGGTCGCCGACAAGGGCCTGCTGAGAACCGTTCTCGAACGCGGGCGTCGGCGCATCGCCGTGCATGCGGAGGACGAAGAGCGGCTGAAGGCGCGCTTCGAGTATGCGGCGCACGGCAAGCAGGCCTACTGCCATCCGATCTGGCGCGACGACGAGACGGCGCTGATCGCGACCCGCAAGATCCTCGAGCTGGTGCGCGAGACGCGCCGGCGGATCCATGTCCTGCACGTCTCGACGCGGCAGGAGATCGAGCTGCTCGCCGGGCACAAGGACCTGGTGACGGTCGAGGTTACGCCGCAGCACCTTACCCTCGCCGCGCCGGATGCCTATGACCGGCTCGGCACGCTCGCGCAGATGAACCCGCCGATCCGGACCGAGGCCCATCGCGCCGGTCTGTGGGCGGGCATCGCCAACGGGGTCGTCGACGTGATCGGCTCGGACCACGCCCCGCATACGCTCGACGAGAAGGCGCAGCCCTATCCGGCGAGCCCCTCGGGCATGCCGGGCGTGCAGACGCTGGTGCCGGTGATGCTCAACCACGTCAACGAGGGACGGCTGACCCTCGAGCGCTTCGTCGACCTGACCGCCGGCGGCGCCGCGCGGGTCTACGGCATCGCGCGCAAGGGGCGCCTCGCCGTCGGCTACGACGCCGACCTGACGCTCGTCGACCTGAAGGCGAAACGGACCATCGGCAACGACTGGATCGCCAGCAAGTGCGGCTGGACCCCGTTCGACGGCATGCAGGTCACCGGCTGGCCGGCGGCCACGATCGTCCGCGGGCACATCGTGATGCGCGACGACGAGCTGGCCGAAAATGGCCAGGTCGGGCGGCCGATCCACTTCGTCGACACCGGCGGCGCCGACGACTAGCCCCTCCCGTCCGGCCTCAATCCATAGGAAAATTCAGCTCGATCCGGATGCCGTTGGGATCGTGCAGAAAGATCTGCCGCTGGCCGATGCCGGGTACCGTGCGCTCTTGGTAGTCCATGCCGATGCCGCGGAGGCGCTCCCGCATCGCCTCGATATCCCGGCCGGCGAAGGCCACATGGTCGACCGCGCCACCGCCCGTCCCGGCACCCTGGGCGCGTTCGCCGCCGACCAGGTGGACGACGGGATGATCGCCGCAATAGAGCCAATGGCCGGGAAACGAGAAGGGTGGCCGCTCCCCCTCGACGAGCCCCAGCACCCCGACGTAGAAATCCCGGGTCGCGGCCAGGTCGGCCGCGGCGATAGTGTAGTGATCGAGGCGGGTCAGGATCATCTCGCTCTCCAAGGCTAGCCGGCGCCCTTCCACACGACCGGCGCAGCGCGCCAGACCCCGCGGTCGTGCCCGGCACCTTATGCTTCGCGGGCGATCCGCACGACGTCGCCGCCGTTGCCGGACGCGATCGTGATCTGGGCCGCGGCGAGCCGGGCGATCGGAACACGGAACGGCGAGCACGATACGTAGTCGAGCCCGACCTTGTGGCAGAACGCGACCGAGGCGGGATCGCCGCCATGCTCGCCGCAGATGCCGAGCTTGATGTCCGGGCGCGTCTGCCGGCCCCGGGTCACGCCGATCTCGACCAGCTCCCCGACGCCGTCGACGTCGATACTGATGAACGGGTCGTGCACGAGGATGCCGCGCTTCTCGTAGTATTGCAGGAAATTGCCGGCGTCGTCGCGGCTGAGCCCGAACGTGGTCTGCGTCAGATCGTTGGTCCCGAAGCTGAAGAATTCGGCAGACTCCGCGATCTCCGCCGCGCGCAGGCAGGCGCGCGGCAGCTCGATCATGGTACCGACCATGTAGTTGGGCTCGCGGCCCTTGTCGGCGGCGACCTCGGCTGCGACGCGATCGATGATTTCCTTCAGGATGTCGAGCTCCCGGCGCGTCGCGATCAGCGGCACCATGACCTCGCAGACGACGCCCGCTCCCGTCTCCTCCTCGACGATAACGGCAGCCTCGAAGATGGCGCGGGCCTGCATCTCGCAGATCTCGGGATAGCTGATCGCGAGCCGGCAGCCGCGATGGCCGAGCATCGGGTTCACCTCGTGCAGCTCGGCCGCGCGCCGGCGCACCGCGTCGACGGAGACGCCGGCCGACGCGGCGACGTCGGCCATTTCCTCTTCGCCCTTCGGCAGGAACTCGTGCAGCGGCGGGTCGAGCAGGCGGATCGTCACCGGTAGCCCCTGCATGGTCCGGAATATCTCGACGAAGTCAGCGCGCTGCATGGGCAGGATCTTGTCGAGCGCGGCACGGCGCTCCTTCTCGGTCTCGGCGAGGATCATCTCGCGCACCGCGACGATCCGGCCGGCCTCGAAGAACATGTGCTCGGTGCGGCACAGGCCGATCCCCTCCGCCCCGAACTCGCGGGCCGTGCGGGCGTCCTCGGGTGTGTCCGCATTGGCCCGGACGCCGAGCGTGCGCAGCCGGTCGGCCCACTCCATCAGCTTCGCGAAATCGCCCGACAGCTCGGGCTTTACCGTCGGCACCTCGCCCAGCATCACCTCGCCGGTGCCGCCGTCGATGGTGATCCACTCGCCGTCCGCCACGGTGCGCCCGGCGACGGTCATGGTGCGCGACTTCTCGTCGACGCGAATATCGCCCGCACCGGCGACGCAGGCCCGGCCCATGCCACGCGCCACCACCGCCGCGTGGCTGGTCATGCCGCCACGCGTGGTCAGGATGCCCTCGGCCGCGTGCATGCCGTGAATGTCCTCGGGACTCGTCTCCGTGCGGACGAGGATCACGCGTTTGCCCTTGGCGGCCTCCGCCTCCGCCTCGTCGGCGGTGAACGCGACCTCGCCGGACGCCGCGCCTGGTGACGCCGGCAGCCCCCGCGCGATCACCTCGCGCTTGGCGGCCGGATCGAGCGTCGGATGCAGCAACTGATCGAGCGCCTGCGGCTCGATGCGGCTGACCGCGGTGGCCTCGTCGATCACGCCGCCCTCCGCCAGGTCGACGGCGATCCTGAGCGCCGCCTGAGTGGTCCGCTTGCCGTTGCGGGTCTGCAACATCCAGAGCTTGGCGTTCTGCACCGTGAACTCGATGTCCTGCATGTCGCGGTAGTGCGACTCCAGCTTGTCGCGGATGTCGACGAGCTGAGCGAAGACGTCGGGCATCACCTCCTCCATCGCCGGCAGGTCGGAGCCGTTGGCGTCTTTGCCGGCAACGGTGAGGTGCTGCGGAGTGCGGATACCGGCGACGACATCCTCACCCTGGGCATTGACCAGATACTCGCCGTAGAACACGTTTTCGCCGGTCGACGGGTCGCGCGTGAAGGCGACGCCGGTCGCGCAGTCCTCGCCCATGTTGCCGAACACCATCGCCTGGACGTTGACCGCCGTGCCCCAGTCTTCCGGGATGCCGTGCAGGCGCCGGTAGGTCACCGCGCGCGGCGTCATCCAGCTGCCGAACACGGCGCCGATCGCGCCCCAAAGCTGCTCGAACGGATCCTGCGGGAACGGTTTGCCCAATTCCTCGGCGACCCGCTCCTTGTACGCGGTGACGAGGTCCTTCAAGGACTCGGCGTCGAGCTCCGTATCGAGCGTGACCCCGCGCTCCGCCTTGTGCAGTTCGAGAATTTCCTCGAACACGTAATGGTCGACACCGAGGACCACGTCCGAGAACATCTGCACGAACCGGCGGTAGCTGTCGTACGCGAAGCGCGGATTGTCGGACATCGCCGCCAGGCCCTCGACCGTCTGGTCGGTGAGTCCGAGATTGAGCACCGTGTCCATCATGCCGGGCATCGAGGCGCGGGCCCCGGAACGGACCGAGACGAGGAGCGGGTTGGACGCTTCGCCGAACCGCGGCCCGCCGACCTTGCGCTCGATCCTGCCGATGCCGGCCTCGACCTGCTTGGTCAGATCGCCCGGATAGGCTCTGCCGTTCTCGTAGAAATAGGTGCAGACCTCGGTGGAGATGGTGAAGCCGGGCGGCACGGGAAGTCCCAGATGGCACATCTCGGCCAGGTTTGCCCCCTTGCCGCCGAGCAGTTCGCGCATGTCCGCCCGACCCTCCGCGGCGCCATCACCGAATTCGTAGACCCACTTGCTCATCTCGACACTTATCCCTCTATCTGGCCGAAATCCGCGATTCTGCCCATGGTGGCCCGGATCCGCGACAGCAGCCGCAATCGGTTGGTGCGCAGCGCGGGATCCTCCGCATTGACGGTCACCTCGTCGAAGAACGCGTCGACCGGAGCGCGCAGGGCGGCCAGCGCCGACATGGCTCCGGTGAAATCCTCTTTCGCGATCGCCGCCCGCACGGCGGTCGACGCCGACTCGAGCGCACGCGCGAGCGCCGCCTCCTCGTCCTGCACGAAGCCCTTGCCGTCCGGCGCCTCGTCGTAGGAAACGCCATCCCGCTTCTCCTCGATGCGCAGGATGTTGGCCGCCCGGCGATACGCCGTCAACAGGTTCGCCCCGTCGTCACTGGCGATGAATGCCTGTAGCGCGTCCACCCGCGCCAGCAGACGCACCAGGTCGTCCTCGCCGCCGAGCGCGAAGACGGCCGCGATCAGATCGTGGCGCACGCCCCTCTCGCGCAGATGCACCTTCAGCCGGTCGGCGAAGAACGCGAGCAGGTCGGTCTCGCGGGTACTTGGGCGCGAGCCGGCGATCTTCTTGCCATAGCCGCCGCTGGCCGCCTTGAACATTGCGAGCAGCGGCAGCCTCAGGCCGTTCTCGAGGACCAGCCGAATCACGCCCAGCGCCGCACGCCGCAACGCGTAGGGGTCCTTCGATCCGGTCGGCGTCTCGCCGATCGCCCAGAAGCCGGACAGCGTGTCGATCTTGTCGGCGAGCGCGACGCAGACCGAAACCGGCGCCGACGGGCACGCATCGTTGGGGCCGAGCGGCGAATAGTGATCGCGGATCGCATCCGCGACGCCCTCATCCTCGCCGTCCGCGAGCGCGTAGTATCGTCCCATGACGCCCTGCAGCTCGGGGAACTCGCCGACCATCCCGGTCACCAGATCGGCCTTGGCGAGGCGGGCTGCCGCCCGCACGTGGTCACGCTCCGAGTGAGGTACGTGTCTGGCGATCTCGACCGCCAGCGCCTGCATGCGGTCGGCCTTCTCGTCCAGCGTCCCGAGCTTTGCGTGGAAGACGATCTCGCCCAGCTGCGTCGTGCGGCTGGCCAGCGTCCGCTTGCGATCCTGGTCCCAGAAGAAACGCGCATCGGCCAGCCGGGCGCGCAGCACGCGCTCGTTGCCGGCGACGATCTTCTTGCCGCCATCGGCGGTCTCCATGTTCGAGACCATCGCGAACCGGGAAGCCAGCGAGCCATCGCTCTGCCGGAGCGCGAAATATTTCTGGTGCGTGCGCATCGCCGTGGTCAGGACCTCGGGCGGCAGATCCATGAACGCATCGTCGATACGCCCGAGCAGCACGACCGGCCATTCGACGAGCCCCGTCACCTCGTCGAGCAGCCCGGGGTCCTCCCGCACCGTGAGACCCTGCTGCGTTGCCAGCTCATCGAGCCGCGCGGCGATGATGCGGCGGCGTTCCGCCGGGTCGAGAATGACGCGCGCGTGCTTCAGGCCTTGCAGATAGTCGTCGAAGCTGGTCGCCGCGATGTAGTCCGGCGAGAGGAATCGATGGCCCCGCGTCGTATGGCCGAAGCCGATGGTCTGCTCGCCCAGCTCGACCTCGCCGTCCAGCTGCTGGTTGTCGAAGGTCGCCAGAATCGAATGGAGGGGCCGCACCCAGCGCAGCGTGTTGCCCGCCCAGCGCATCGATTTCGGCCACGCCATTCGTCGGATCGCGTCGACGATGATCGCGGGCAGCACGTCCTTGCTGGCGCGTCCGGCGCGCTCGATCACCGCGACCCAGACGTCGCCCTTCGGCGATTCGCGCTTCTCGCACTGTTCCAGCGAGTCGAGCCCGGCGCTCTTGAGGAAGCCGGCGATCGCCTTGTCGGGCGCACCGACCCGCGGTCCCTTCCGTTCGTCGCGAAGATCCGGCTGGCGTTTGGGGATGCCCTCGACCACCAGTGCAAGGCGGCGCGGCGCGCCGAAGGCGCGGGCTTCGGCAAATGCCAGCCCTGCGCCCTTCAGCCCCTCGAGTACCAGACGCTGGAGGTCTTCCGCCGCGCGCGCCTGCATGCGCGCCGGGATCTCCTCGGAGAGCACCTCCAACAGCAGTTCCGGCATGACCTAGAGATGCCCCCGCGAGGCGAGCCAGCCCTCGCAGCAGGATTTCGCCAGCGCGCGCACGCGACCGATATAGGCCTGACGCTCGGTGACCGAGACGACGCCGCGAGCATCCAGCAGGTTGAACAGGTGACTCGCCTTCAGGCACTGGTCGTAGGCCGGCAGGGGCAGCTTCGCCTCGACCAGCGACCGGCATTCCGCCTCGGCATCCGCGAAATGGCGCGACAGCATACCGGTGTCGGCGCGCTCGAAATTGTGGGCCGAGAATTCGCGCTCGGCCTGCAGGAAGACGTCACCGTACTTGACGCCCGTGCCATTGAAATCAAGCTCGAAGACGTTCTCGACCCCCTGCACGTACATCGCCAGCCGCTCGAGTCCGTAGGTCAGCTCGCACGAGACCGGGTTGCATTCGATGCCGCCGACCTGCTGGAAGTAGGTGAACTGCGTCACCTCCATGCCGTCGCACCAGACCTCCCAGCCCAGCCCCCAGGCACCGAGCGTCGGGCTCTCCCAGTCGTCCTCGACGAACCGTATGTCGTGCTGCATCGCGTCGATGCCGAGATGACCCAGCGAGTCGAGGTAGAGCTGCTGGCTGTCCTGCGGCGACGGCTTGAGAATGACCTGGTACTGGTAGTAGTGCTGTAGCCGGTTCGGGTTCTCGCCGTAGCGGCCGTCGGTGGGTCGGCGCGACGGCTGCACATAGGCGGCGTTCCAGGGCTCGGGCCCGAGCGCGCGCAGCGTCGTAGCGGGATGAAACGTGCCGGCACCGACCTCCATGTCATAGGGCTGCAGGATCACGCAGCCATGGTCCGACCAGTAATCGTGAAGCTTCAGGATCAGCGACTGGAAACTGATGTCGGAGGCCATTTCCGAACCCGCATGTCGGGGCCGTGGCCCCGTTATGTGCGGCGCAACATAACGGGGCCGAAGAGGGCGGTCAACGGCGATGCACGCCGGCCTCAATAGGGACAATCGGGGCGATCGCAGGGGTCGGCTGAACGGGCGACGACGTAGGCCCCGCATACCGGGCACTCGACCGTGTCCTCGACGTCCCGGCCGCTGGCGGCGGCCTGGCGGGGCGACCGGCCACCCTGCTGCTCCCGCCGTGCGTCGTCGAGGCGGCCGACGAACTTGAAGCCATACCAGACCGCCGCGATGATCGCGACGAGGACGAGCAGTTTCGTCAATCCGAATCCGAACATGCCTTTTCCCGTTGTGCGGCCGCAGCTGCGGCGCCGCGTATTACAGTCCGAAGCGGGCCCAGATGGCGCGCTCCTCGAGCACCGCCAGCAGATCGGCCGCGTAATCGGATCCTCGGCCGACGCCGAACCGTCGCTGGAGCCAGCCGCGCGGCACGCGAATGGGTCGCAGCCTCACCCTTTCGCCGTACTTGTCGCGCATGACCGCACGAAGCTCGCCGACGCCGTCGATCAAGCCCAGCTTTTCAGCCTTGCGGCCGGTCCATATGGTGCCGTCGAACAGCTTGGATTCGGGGGCGTTCAAGCGGGCGCCGCGGCGTTCCTTGACCCAGGCCTTGAACTGGTCGTGCACGTCCTCCTGGATTTCCGCGAGTCGCTTGACATCTTTCGGGTCCTCGGGCCGGAACGGGTCGAGCATGGCCTTTGAATCACCGGCTGTGTGGATACGTCGCTCCACGCCGAGCTTCTCCAGCAAGGCGGGAAAGCCGAAGCTCGCCGAGATGACACCGATCGACCCGACCACCGAGGCGCCATCGGCATAGATGTGGTCGGCCGCGCAGGCGAGCCAGTAACCGCCCGAGGCGGCAACGTCCTCGCAGAACGCATAGACCGGCACCTCGTGTTCTTCGGCCAGCACGCGGATTCGCGCGGCGATCAGCGCCGACTGCACCGGCGAGCCGCCCGGCGAGTTGACCGCGATCGCGACCGCCGCGAGTCGCGACAGCTTGAACGCGCGCTCGATCGGCGAGGCCATATCGTCGAGCGTAATGCCCCGGCGTCCGACGCCGACCTGTCCGATGATCCCCGAGAACCGAAGCACGCCGACAACCGGGGCGCCGGAGAACTTCGTGGCCAGCCAGTTGCCGATCAGTGGAATGCGCTCCAGGCGGCTCTCTCGTTGCGGAAGCCTCATGGCGGCTAACATAAGGAGGGTCCCGGATGCCCACAAGCCGCAATGCACGGGCGTGCCGGCCGCGAACCCGGCGACGTCAAACCGTCAGCGCTTCACCGTCGCGCAACACCGCGAGCGCCCGCGCCGTGTAACTGCCGTCCTCGTTGTGCAGGACCAGCCCCGCGCCGAGGCGCATGGGCGTTCGCACACCAGGCCTCGCGCGTACGATCACCCGTTTGGCTTCGCGCCCCGCCTTCGGCCACAGCGGAAAGACGACGATGCCGCCGGCGCGATGGTGCAGCAACGCCAGCAGATCGTCGAGCCGGTCGGCGCGATGAATGAAGGTGATCCCGCCCTTCGGCCTGACCATGGCGAGGGCGAACTTGAGCCAGTCGGCGAGCGTCGTCGCGCCCTCGACGTTGGCCGACGCCTTCGACTCCTGCGGCGGCGGGTCGGCCCTGTGTTGCGGCAGGTAGGGCGGATTCGCGATGACATGATCGAAGCTGCCGATAACGAGGCTTTCCGGCGGCTGCAGCAGATCGCCCTCGACGATCTCGACACGCCCCGACAGCCCGTTCAGTTCGACGTTTTCGCGCGCCAGTCGCGCGAAATCCGGCTGCAATTCGAGCCCGGCAACGCTGGCACCGGGTACGCGACGGGCATAGCACAGGGCGGCAGCCCCTGCACCCGTCCCGACATCGAGCAGTCGGCCCGCCGACGCCGCCGGCACCGAGGCCGCGAGGAGTACCGGATCGATCGCCACGCGATAGCCTGTTCTGGGTTGCCGCAGGCGCACGGCGCCGCCGAGCAGCGTATCGGCGCGATCGGCATCCGTTCCGGCGTCCAGCTCTCCCGCTTCGGACAGCAGGCGACAGGCCGCCTCGAAATCCTCGTCCGCCACCATGACTCGCCGCGGGATCGCAACGACCGACCCATCGGCGAAGCTCATGTGCGTATCGAGGATGATCACCTCGATGTTCTCCCCGGCCAGCAACGCCGACACCCACGACAGCCGGACCGGGTCCGTTGAGCGCAAAAGCTCTTTCATCGCTTTATCATGTGCGCTTTTTGGTCCACTTGACCATGGGCTGGGTTAAACTATGCTCGCTGCAAGTTCGCAAGCCCGTCGCAGGGAGAGGGGAGCACGCGTGGCTATAGTCGGCGCCGAGAAGCATCGCACGGGGAAGGCGCATGGCGTCGTGACGGCCGAAAAGCCGTCGCTCGTCCCTCTCCACCGTCTCGTTTCCGACGATATGGCCGAGGTCAATCGTCTCATCATCGAGAAGATGCAAAGTCCGGTGGCGCTCATCCCGCAGCTTGCCGGCCATATCATCGCGGCTGGCGGCAAGCGCCTGCGGCCGATGCTGACGCTCGCCGCGGCGCGCTTGTGCGGCCACGAAGGCAGCCGCCATGTCGCCCTCGCTGCGTGCGTCGAGTTCATTCATACGGCAACGCTGCTGCACGACGACGTGGTCGATGAATCGCTGCTGCGCCGCGGCCGGGAGTCGGCCAACGCGGTGTGGGGAAACCAGGCCTCGGTTCTGGTCGGCGACTTCCTGTTTTCCCGCGCATTCCAGCTCATGGTCGCCGACGGCTCGCTGGAAGTGCTGCGGATTCTCTCGAACGCCTCCGCCGTCATCGCCGAGGGCGAAGTGCTGCAACTCATCACGACCAACGACACGGCGACCGACGAGACCGCCTATCTCGAGGTCATCCGTTGCAAGACGGCGACGCTGTTCGCCGCTGCCGCGGAGGTCGGTGCCGTCGTCGCGGGCCGGCCTCCCCGGGAACAGCAGGCGCTGGCTGATTACGGCTTGAACCTGGGCATCGCGTTCCAGCTCATCGATGACGTCCTCGATTACTCGGCGCTGCAGGCGCAACTCGGCAAGACGGTCGGCGACGATTTCCGCGAGGGCAAGATGAGCCTTCCGGTGGTCATCGCCATCGACCGGGGCAGCTCGGAGGATCGTACATTCTGGAAACGCACGCTCGAGGACCTTGAACAACGCGAGGGCGACCTCGGACACGCCATCGCGCTGATGCGCAAATACCGGGCGCTCGATGAGACCGCGGCGCGGGCTCGCGACTACGCCGATCGCGCCAAAGGCGCGCTGCGCGGCTTCCCGGAGGGACCCATCCGCTCGGCACTCGCCGAAGCGGTCGATTTCGCGGTAGAGCGGGCGTACTGACGGTCCGGCGACGCTACGCCGGCAGCACCGCCGCCTCTTTCTCGTACAGGATCGGGGCTCCCAGCTCCGACAGATGGAACAGCCGGAAGGCCCGCTCGCCATTGAAATCGACGACGCGCAGATCGTCCGATTCCCGCAGGTCGCGCATGACGACCGGGAAGTGGCCGCCGTAGCGCTCCTCGACCAGCGACAGCGGCAGCTCATAGGCGATGAATTTCTCGATCCCCTTGCCTTCGAGCTTGTCCAGCAAGGGCGATGCCGTGAGCGAATCGTGTGACGTCACGATAACGAGAGGGCCGCCGCCCGTGAGCAGCAATGCAGCTTTCATGACCCCGTCCTCCTTCAGGACTCAGGTGGGCACGCGGCGCGGCGACGTAAAGCCCGCCACCGGCGACTCAGAACGATGATCCGGGCCGTGCGAGGAACGCCAGCTCCGCACGCGAGCTCTTGCGGCCGAGTACCGAATTGCGGTGCGGAAACCGACCGAAGCGGTCGATGATCTCCTTGTGGGCGCGGGCGAATTTCAGCACTTCGTCGTTCCCGAGCGTGGCGTAGAGGGCGACTGACAGCGCCTGGTCCGCCGCCTGCTCGCTGTGCTGGAGCGGCATGTAAAGGAACTGCCGCTGCCGCCACGACAGGGCCTTGTCGAAGCCGCGGTCGAGCGCGCGCCGCAATATGCCGCGCGCCTTCTCGTCGGTGGCGAAGGCGCGAGGGTCGTCACGAAACAGGTTGCGCGGGAACTGGTCGAGCACGATGACCAGCGCGACGCAGCCCTCCGCCGTCGTCGACCAGCCGTCGAGTTCGCCGGCCGCGCCGCGTTCGCGGAGTGCGCCGAATCGCTCCCGGATCGTCGCATCGAATGCGGCGTCCCGCTTGAACCACTGCTCGGGACTGGATTCCTCGAACCAGAAGTCGAGAACCTGCCGCGCCTCCGCCGGCAAGACATCACGTCCGTCGCCCATCGCCGCTCTCCTTCATCCAGCGGCCGCGGCGGGCTGTAACGCGCCGTTGCCGCGCCCTGCCTGACAACGCGCCGCTTGCCCCATGCTCTGGTTGGGGTTATATAGCGGGCCGGCCAGACGGAGTGTAGCTCAGCCTGGTAGAGCACCGTCTTCGGGAGGCGGGGGCCGGTGGTTCGAATCCACTCACTCCGACCAGTGCAACCCCCCGGGAAACCGGGGGGTTTCCTGCTGGGATGGCGCCGCCCGCGTTCAGGTGCCCGTTCCAGCGCCCCCTCGCGCCAAAACCGGTAAGCGCGCCGCCAGGTCGCGGGCGAACCAGCCTCGGCCCGAGACTGCCCGCCGGCGGCCGAACCGACGTATCGGGTTCACTGACGGGACGACGGATCGACCGCGAGGCGGTTCCGCACGATGTAGCGTACGCCGCGCAGCCAAGATTCATCGGTATTGCCGCGCATGTCGACGCTCATGCCGTCAAGATGCCCGCCGGTCTCGGCGTCGGTGACGTACACCGTCATGTTCAAAATCAGGTTGCTGACCTTCTGCACGACGCCGCGAACGGCAACGTCGGCACCGAGCTTTCTCGCGATTTCGGACTCGCATCCGTTGCATCCGTAGAGATAGCCGGCGGCCTCGACCTCCGCGGCAGCCGGCGCGGTATCGACCAACACGTAGCGGCCGGATTGCGCAAGCAGTTGTCGCAGGCGGTTGCTCACCATGACGAGGCGCTCCTGCTCCGCCTGTTGCGTTCCGCGCATCTGCCCTTCCAGGCTGGTATCGATCAGCTCGAAATCGAACACGGCCGCCTTCTTCGGTTCCGCGGCCCGTGCACCGGCCGCGGCCAGCAGCAGGATCGCGATGCCGATCAGGCATGCCCTGGCGCCCTGCCCGCCGGGCAAGACCCGGAATCGTCCCACGAGGTTGCTGTTCATGATCGCCCCTACCCTTCCCGGCGTCAGCCTAACGGGACCGGAGCCTGACCGCAATGCGTCGATAGGTGCGCTCGGGCGGTCGCATCTCGCGGCAGCTATCCCTTGATTTTGTGCTGCCGGGACACGATACCATTGAGGGCTCGGCCGGCAGCGACGACGGTGCGTTTAGTGCGTCTGCGGGGTCGTCCGGCGACGGCGCAGCCGCAAGAAGCGTCCGGACAGGGAGAAACTCATGGGTTCAGCGTCGACGGGACGATTTCTGCTGGCCGCGGCAGCCCTGCTGATTCCGCTCTCGAGCCCGGCGCCAGCCCAGCCCGCGGAGGCGGAACTTATCCGCATCGCCCTGCTGAAGCAGCTCGAGAACCGGCCGCCCGCACTGTCCAATCTGGACGAGGTCCCTCCCGATCTCGGCGTCTCCGGAAGCCGCCTCGCGGTGGCCGACAACAACACGACGGGCCGGTTCACCAAACAGCGATTCGAGGTCGAGGAGGTCGTGGTGCCGGCCGACGGCGACCCGACGGCGGAATTTGCGCGCCTGGTCGAGCAAGGACACAGGATTTTCGTGGCGGACCTGGACGCCGCAGCGCTGCTCGCCCTCGCCGACCGGCCGGACGCGAAGGAGACGTTGATCTTCAACGCGCGCGCCAAGGACGACCGGCTGCGCAACGAGGATTGCCGCCCCAATGTGCTGCACACCATCCCCAGCCGTGCGATGCTGGCCGATGCGCTGGCGCAGTATCTCGGCTGGAAGCGGTGGAACCGCTGGTTTCTCGTTGTCGGGCGACGCGACGAGGACCGGCTGTTTGCCGACGCGCTGCGGCGGTCGGCGAAAAAATTCAGCGCCAAGATCGTCTCCGAGAAGGAGTGGACCTACGGTCCCGACGCGCGCCGGACCGCACAGTCGCAGGTGCCGGTGTTCACCCAGAACGTCGACTACGACGTCCTTGTCGTGGCCGACGAGATCGGTGAGTTCGGCGAGTACCTGATGTACCGCACCTGGGACCCGCGCCCCGTGGCCGGCACCCAGGGACTGGTGCCCACGCCATGGCATCGTACGCACGAGCAATGGGGCGCGGTCCAGCTTCAGAACCGGTTTCGCGAGACCTACGGCCGCTGGATGGAACCGGTCGACTATGCCGCCTGGATGGCCGTGCGATCGGTCGGCGAGGCGGCGACGCGTGCCCGCTCGTCGAAATACTCCGACATCGCGAATTACATCTACAGCAAGGATTTCGAGCTCGCCGCCTTCAAAGGACGCAAGCTGACGTTTCGCGACTGGAACGGGCAGCTGCGACAGCCGATCCTTCTGGCCTCGGCGCGATCGCTGGTCAGCGTGTCGCCGCAGGCCGGCTATTTGCACCAGGTTTCGGAACTCGACACGCTGGGGTTCGACCGGCCGGAAAGCGGATGCAGGGTGCGCTAGATGCAGGGTGCGCCAGTTGACCGAAGAACCCAGTGTCCGCGCACGTTCAGCGCCTGCGCGGACCTGGCGGGATCGCCACAAAGCGGGAGGACTCGAATGAGAGGGATATTGGCGACGATGCTTGTGGCCGCACTCGTGGGGACCTCGCCCGCGGACGCCGCCGCGTTGACGATCTACGTCTCGAACGAGAAAGACAACAGTATCAGCGTCGTCGACGGCGATACCTACGAGGTTATCGAGACGATCCCCGTCGGCCAGCGACCGCGCGGCATCGTTCTCAGCAACGACAAGTCGAAGCTGTTCATCTGCGCCAGCGATGACGATCGGATCGAGGTCCTCGACCTGCAGTCGCGAAAGATCGTGGGTACGCTGCCATCCGGACCGGACCCCGAGACGTTCGCCCTGAGCCCGGACGGCCGCATTCTCTATGTCGCCAACGAGGACGACAACATGGTCACGGTGGTCGATGTGGAGACGGGCAAGGTCGTCACCGAAGTGCCCGTCGGCGTCGAACCGGAGGGCATGGGGCTGAGCCCCGACGGCAAGGTCCTGGTCAACACGTCCGAGACCACCAACATGGCGCACTTCATCGATACCACGACGTTCGAGATCTTCGACAACGTGCTCGTCGACAGCCGGCCGCGCATTGCCGAATTCAACAAGGACGGCAGCCTGGTCTGGGTCTCGTCCGAGATTGGCGGGACGGTCAGCGTCATCGACACCAATACCCGCGAGATCGTCAAGAAGATCTCATTTGCCATCCCGGGTGTGCAGGAGGAAGCCATTCAGCCCGTCGGCGTGCGTCTGACGAGCGATGGCAAGCTCGCGTTCGTGGCGCTGGGGCCGGCCAACCGCATCGCCGTGATCGACCAGAAATCCTATGAGGTGATCAAGTATCTGCTGGTCGGACAGCGGGTGTGGCAGATGACGTTCACGCCGGACGAGAAACGGCTCTTCACGACGAACGGCGTCAGCAACGACATATCGGTGATCGACGTCGAGAAGCTTCGGGTGCGCAAATCGATCACCGTGGGCCGCTTTCCCTGGGGCGTCGTCGTCGGCCCCTGATACGATGCATCGGATCGACGGGTGGGCTTCCGCAATGGTGAGGTACGAAAAATGCGTGTGGTAGTTTCGTTCTTTTTCGCGGTGTCGGCATTGCTGCTGACGGCAGGAACCGTTACGGCCAAGGGCGACCTGGCGACACGCGCGATCCGGCTCGAAAAGCTGGTTCTCGGCGACGACCCCGCCGGCGTTGCGATGTCGGTCAAGGAATACCGCATCGAGACCGGTCAGGCCTATCGCTGGACGATCGAGAGCAGCGGCAAGCACGAATACGGGATCGTGGCACCCGAGTTCTTCCGAGTCATCTGGGTGCGCCAGGTCGTGGTCAACGACCTGGAGGTGAAACCGGCGGCCATCTACGAGGTCGAGTTCGACGACGAGGGCGAGATGGAAATAGACTTCGTCGCCATCAGGCCGGGGACTTACGAATTCCGCGTCAAGGGGTTCGAGGAGCGCGGCATGATCGGTCGGTTCATCATCGAGTGACGGGAAGCGCCGCAGCATGATCGGTCGTCGGGGATCCGCTGACGGCACTGGCCGGCGTGCCGCCCTCCTGGCGATCTGCGTTCTGTGCGCGGCCGGGCCGGCGAGGGCGGCGGGCACGGAACCCGACTGGCCCTGCATCCAGCGTCTGGTTCCGCAGGTCTCGGCGGGCATGGTATGGGCCGGGCCGGACCTCGAGGACGTCGCCGACTGGCGGTCCGATGCCGAGATCGCCGACCTCGCGGGCCGGCTGGCGGACCGCGCGTTGCCGGTGCGCGAAGCGGAGGACCGCCTGGAGGTGTTCGCGGATACGCAGGGTACCGACAAGGATCGTCGCCTGACCATGCTGTTCGCCGGGATTCTCGACAAGGTCAACGCCGAAAGGACGTCGGTCATCGAGGGGATCCGGCGGTACGCGCGGCGGCAGCAGGCCCTGGCGAAGCGGATAGAAGGGATGCTCGCCGAGGTCGATGCCCTGCCGCGGGAAGGAGCCACGCCGGCGCAGGAAGCGCGCCGAGCCGAGCTCAACGAGCAGATTACCTGGGATACGCGCATCTACGAGGAGCGCGAGCGTTCGCTGACGTACATCTGCGAGACACCCGTGCTGCTCGAGCAACGCGTGTTCGCGCTGGGGCGGGCGATCCAATATCTGCTGGAGTGATGCGGGCCGCCGCACCCGATGTCAGTCGCCGCTCTGCGGAACCGGCACGCTCTCCTCGAGGGGCAGGCCGGCTTCCGCCCAACCGTCGGTGCCGGCCGGGTACCAGTAGACATTGACATAGCCCCAGGCGACGGCGCGTTTCGCGGCGTTCCAGGACATCCAGCAGTCGGCGAGACAATAGAACACCAGCGCGCGCCCGCTGTCGCCCTCGCTCAGACGGGCGAGGTTTCGCCGGAGATACGCCTCCTCCTCGACCGGCAGGATGCCGTATCCGGTGTTCGGCAGCCAGACGCTGCCGGGGATGTTGCGGCGTTGCTTCGGCAGCCACAAGGCGCCGGGACGCAAATTTTCCGGCCGTCGCGGCGCCGGTAGAACGTCGATGAGGATGGTGTCGTCGCCGCGCTCGAGCATTCGGCGCAGCCGCTCGGTATCGAGCACGGTGGCACCGCTCAGGCTCTTGGGAACGGGCGCTCTGTAATCATCCAGCCGGTAGCCTTGCGGCTCCGGCACGGGTGAAACCCGGTCGTCGGCAGCGGCAACGGCGAGCGGCGGGACACCCACCAGCAGCATCAGCGATGTCAAGAGCCGCGCCGTGCGTGTCACTGTCACTCCCCGGCTGCGCGACGGTCGCCTTGTGGATTTGAGTCGGTCGGTCGGCCGCGCCCTGTGCGGCGATCTGCTCAGTTCGGCGGGTTGATCAGGCGGCCCTGGTTGTCCAGCAGCGGAACGCCGTATTCGATCAGGATCGCGTTGATCTTGTCCTGGTTGTCCCGGATCAGGTCGTTGAGCTGCTGCTTCCACTCGGGCTCATTGTAGCGCAGCCCCATGTGGATTCTGAAATCGATACGCACGCCCTTTTCCGTCTCGGGATCGAGCGGAACCATGACCAGCGCGGGATTGTGGGTCTTGACGTGATAGCCGGCGATCGGTCCCCACAGGATACCGGCGTCGATCTCGCCGGCGGCGACATCGTCGGCCATCTGCGCGGTCGCGGACTCGAAACGGGTATCCACCATGAGATGGTACGGCCGCATCTGGTCGAACAGCCCGTATTTCGCGATCAGCGATGCGCCGGGCGTTCCGGCCACGACCCCGATCTTCAGGGATTGCATGACCGGATCCGCGAGCGATCGGGCGGTGATGCCCGATGCTTTAGCGAAGATCAGCGCATAGGTGGACCGGTAATAGGGGTTCGTGTTCTGCAGGAGTTCGCTTGCCGTCGGTGCTGCGAGCACGAGGTCGCACTTGCGCAGCCGCAGCGTGTTGCGAATGAAGCCAACGGTATTCGGATACCAGGTATAGCGGACCGGCACACCGAGCTCGGCGGCGAAAAGCTCGGCAATCTTGTTCTCGAATCCCTCGCCGGCATCGTTCGAATACGGAAGGTTGTTCGGATCGGAACAGACGCGAAGCGCCGCCTTATCCACCGCCTCGGACGTCTGCGCCCGAACGTCGCGCGGACCGGTCGCCAGTGCGACTCCTGCCACCACAGCCGCGCAAGCGACGAGCGCAAGCAGGCCGGTCGGACGCCGGGTCCCCGCTGGCCCGAGACCAGATCGCTGCCTTAAGCCGTTCATCCGTCGCTACTCCCTGCAGCCGCACGAATCATCCGCGGGCCCAGCCCCGACGCATGCCTAAAGATCCGGCTTGCGCGG
>JBFHDX010000041.1:0-28777 GCA_041584475.1 Alphaproteobacteria bacterium | reverse complement strand
GAAAATTTCTGTTGTTCGTCGATCTGGTGCTGCGCATGACGGCCGGCGGGCGGCGGGACGAAGGCGACACCGACGGTCATCGGTAGTCGGAGCTCGGGTATCGTCGGCGTCTCCACGACGTCGGTGCGGTCCGGGTAGAGGAATTCGACGACGCTGCTTACCCGTTGGGTCTTCTTGCCCTCGATTAGCCCGGCACAGCCGCCGGCCGTTGCAAGCGCCAAAGCACAAAGGACCAACGCAGTCCGTCTGAACGTCTTACCCATGTTCTGCCCCGATGCGGCGGTGCAGCGAATCGCACGGTACTTCGCCGCGTGAATACCGTGCGACACCGAGCCATATGCATGGGATATATCTGCGGCAACGAGGTGGGAAATGGCTATCGCCAACGATTTCCGCCGCCGGATGGCCGACCGCGCCGCGCTGCCGACGATCGCTCGGTGAGCCGCGGCTTCGCGAGACACACGACCCGCACCTCGCCGCACGCGTTACACGGTGCGCAGGTACCAGTCGTAATCGAGTGGCTGGATGCGCGCGTGATAGCTGTCGCACTCGAAGCGGCGGCACGCTTCGTAGAGGCCGTGATACTTCTCGCCCAGATAGTCCGGCAGGATACGCCCCTCGCGGAACCGGTTGAGCGAACTCCACCAGTTCAGCGGCAGTACCGGCAGCCCCTCGGGGTCCTGGTCCCCGACGCTGTGCGGCGGCGCGGCGACCTCGTTGGTGATGCCGTGGTGGATGCCGGCCAGCACGGCGGCCGTCGCGAGATAGATGTTGGCGTCGGCGCCGGCGTTGCGGTGCTCGACCCGCAGCGCCGCCGCATCGGACGGCGGGATGCGGATCGCCACCGAGCGGTTGTTGACCCCCCACGACGGCGAGACCGGGGCGTATGCCCCGGGCCGGAAGCGACGATAGGAATTCGCGTTGGGGGCGAAGATCGCCATGCTCTCGGGCATCGCCTCGATCAGCCCGCCGACGGCGTTTCGCAACCGCGGCCCGGCGGGTATCCCGAGGGACTTGTCCGGCGCGCCGACGAACCCGTTCTCGCCGTCCTTGTCGTACAGGCTGACATGTACGTGCAGCCCGCTCCCGGCGGACTCCTCGAATGGTTTCGCCATGAAGCTTGCGAGCAGGCCGTGGCGGCGGGCCACGCCCTTGATCGCGCGCTTCAACAGGACCCCCTGGTCGCACGCCGCCAGCGCGTCCGCCACGTAATGCAGATTGATCTCGTACTGGCCCGGCGCGTACTCCTTCGACGCCGCTTCGGCCGGGATCGCCAGGGCCTTGCAGCACGACTCGACCTCGCCGAGGAAAGCCTCGAAATCGGCGAGTTCCTCCGTGCCGAGCACCTGCGTCGTCGTCTGGCGATAGCCGCTCGTCGCGGAGAAGGCGGGCCGCGGCCGGCCGTCCGGTCCCGGTTCCTGGTCCAGGAGGTAGAATTCCAGCTCGATCGCCACGGTCGGCGTCAGGTCGAGCGCCACCAGCCGCTCCACGTTCGACTTGAGGATCGCCCGCGGGTCCGAATAGAGCGGCGTGCCGTCCTCCTCGGTCATCGTGCCGAGAACCTGGCCCATCGGCTTGTCCGACCAGGGAACGCGGTTCAGGGAACCCGGCACCGCATGGCAGAAATAGTCGGGATCGCCGTCGGCGATGCCGTAATGGATCGTCGGCACGCTCTGGCCGGTGGCGTCGAGCAGGTAAACCGAACCGGGCACGCGCACGTCGCCGGCGAACAGCTTGCCGAAGCTGTCCCGCGTTAGCCGCTTGCCGCGCAGGATGCCGCACATGTCGGGAATCAGCAGCTCGATCGTCTCGATATCGGGATGCTCGGCGAGAAACGCCTCGGCCTCCGCCGCTTCGACATCCTTGGGCATCATGCCGACTCCCGCTTGTATTCCTTTGCGAATCGAAGCATCGTGCGCATTCCCAATGGCGCGTCAAGGGCCTCGTTAACCGCGGCCGCCCGACGCGACGCGTTGTCCGGCGTCGGCCATCGACGGCTTGCGCCGACGTTCGGGGTCGCTGTTTTCTGGAATTTTTCAGGTCACGTCATGACATCGCTCGAAGAGTGGATCGCCACCCGGAAGATCGAGGAGGTGGAATGCATGGTGTCCGACATGTCGGGCATCGCGCGCGGCAAGATCCTGCCGTCCAGCAAATTCATCAAGGGGGCGCAGGAAAAAGGGCTGCGCCTGCCCGAGGCCGTTTTCGTGCAGAGCGTCACCGGCTCGTACCGTCGGGTCTCCGACGTCGCCGATCCGGCCAACTCGGACGTGTTGCTGGTGCCCGACCCGGCGACCATCCGCATGGTCCCCTGGTACGACGAGCCGACCGCCCAGATCATCGCCGACGCGTTCTATCTCGACGGGCGCCCTGTCGACATCGCTCCGCGCGAGTTGCTGCGTCGGGTCATCCGACTGTACGAGGAGCAGGGCTGGAGGCCCGTCGTCGCGCCGGAGATGGAGTTCTACCTGGTGAAGGTGAATACCGATCCGGACTATCCGCTGGAGCCGCCGATCGGTTTGTCCGGTCGGCAGGAATCGGGGCGCCAGGCGTTCGGCATCGAAGCCGCCAATGAATTCGATCCGATCATGGAAGAGATCTACGACTTCTGCGAGCTGCAGGAGATCGATGTCGATACGCTCGCGCACGAGGCCGGGGCGGCGCAGTTCGAGATAAACTTCAACCACGGCGATGCGATGGAACTCGCCGACCAGGTGTTCGTGTTCAAGCGAACCGTCCGGCAGGCGGCGTTGCGCCACAAGGTTTACGCGACGTTCATGGCCAAGCCGCACCAGAACGAACCCGGCTCGGCGATGCATATCCACCAGTCGGTGATCGATACGAAGAGTGGCAGGAACCTGTTCGCGACCAAGGCGGGGAAGGATTCCGCGCTGTTCCTCAATCACATCGGCGGGCTGCAGCGCTACCTGCCGGCCGCGGTGCCCCTGTTCGCGCCCAACGTCAACTCCTACCGCCGGCTGATGCCGTACTCCGACGCCCCGATCAACGTGCACTGGGGTCACGACAACCGGACCGTCGGCTTGCGCGTGCCGGTCTCCGATCCGGCCAATCGACGGGTCGAGAACCGGGTCGCCGGCGTCGACGCAAACCCCTATCTCGCCATCGCCGCATCGCTGGCGTGCGGCTGGCTCGGCATGACCGAGAAGATCGAGCCGAACAACCCGGTGGAGGGCAACGCCTACCGCTTCGCCTACAGCCTGCCGCGACACCTTACCGATGCGCTCTACAAGCTCAACCATGCGCGCCCGCTAAAGGACGTGCTCGGCGACCGGTTCGTGGCGGCGCTGCTCGAGGTCAAGAACCTGGAATATGATGCGTATCAGCGGGTTATCAGCTCGTGGGAGCGCGAAAACCTGCTGCTCAACGTATGACGCCAAGCGGCTGCGACAGTCGTTTGTTCCGATTCGAAAACGCGAACAAAATGGTGGCCCGATTGTCGCCACAACGTTATATTACGGAATACCGACTTCCCCGGGAGCGAACGCGTATCTCCCGATTTCAATCGCAGGCGGTGCCCCGGCAGCCCACCGGCCCGGCGCGCTCGCTCCGGTTCTCCGAAACCCGGACCTGCCCGATGGAGCGTGTCATCGATGGACGACATCCTGGAGGCCTCGACGGGCCGCAATTATGACGGCGAGGCGCTGATCCGCGAGGATACGGCGCATCACCTGCACCCGTTCACGGACTACAAGGCGCTCGCCGCCGAGGGCGGCGGTCGCGTCATCACCCATGCCGACGGCGTCTATCTCTGGGATGCGCAGGGCCGCCGCTATCTCGACGGCATGGCCGGGCTGTGGTGCGTCAATGTCGGCTACGGCCGCCGTGAACTGGTGGCCACGGCCGCCGAGCAGATGTTGGAGCTGCCCTTCTACAACACCTTCTTCAAGACGACGACGCCGCCGGCGGCGGAGCTGTCGAAGGTGCTGTGCGACATGACGCCGGCGAACTTCAACCACGTCTTCTTCGCCAACTCGGGATCCGAGGCGAACGACACGATCCTGCGCATGGTGCGCCACTACTGGGCGCTGGAGGGCAGGCCGGAAAAGCAGGTGATCATCAGCCGGCACAACGCCTATCACGGCAGCACAACGGCGGCGCTCAGCCTCGGCGGCATGGAGCCGATGCACAAGCAGGGCGGCATCATTCCCGGCATCGTCCACGTCCGGCAGCCCTACTGGTACGGCGAGGGCGGCGACATGGACCCCGACGCGTTCGGCCTCGCCGCCGCGCGCGCGATCGAGGAGAAGATCGAGGAACTCGGCGCCGATTCCGTCGCCGCCTTCATCGGCGAGCCGGTCCAGGGTGCCGGCGGGGTCATCATCCCGCCCGCGACCTACTGGCCCGAGGTGCAGCGCATCTGCCGCAAGCACGACATCCTGCTGATCTGCGACGAGGTGATCTGCGGCTTCGGTCGCACCGGCAACTGGCTCGGGCTGGAGACGTTCGGCATCGAGCCCGACATGATCACGCTGGCCAAGGGCATGTCGTCCGGCTATCTGCCGATCTCAGCCGCGATGGTCGGCGACCGCGTGGCGGAAACGCTGATCGACAAGGGCGGCGAGTTCTTCCACGGCTTCACCTATTCCGGCCATCCGACGGCCTGCGCGGTGGCGCTGAAGAACATCGAGATCATCCGGCGCGAGGGCCTGGTCGAGCGCGTGCGCAACGAGACCGGGCCGTATCTCGCCGAAGCCCTGAAGCGGCTGGACGATCACCCGCTCGTCGGCGAGACGCGCTCGGTCGGGCTCATCGGCGCCATCGAGCTGGTCCGCGACAAGGCGACGCGCACGCACTTCGATCCGCCGGGCAAGGTCGGTACGATCTGTCGCGACCACTGTTTCAACAGCGGCCTCGTGATGCGCGCGGTGCGCGACATCATGGTGCTCTCGCCGCCGCTCATCGTGACGCCGCAGCAGATCGACGAGCTGGTCGACCTCGCCCGCAAGGCTTTCGACCTCACGGCACGGGATATCGGCGTCGCGGCCGCCCGATCCTGAGCGGCGACCGTCACGTCACGGTCAGGATCACCATCACGACGAGCGTGACGACGCGCGCAAGGTCCGCGTGCATCCGCTCGCCGCGGTAGCGGTCGGCGGCACGCCAGACGCCGACAAGCGCGACCAGATTGTACGGTACCGGCAGGGCGTAGCCGGCGATCAGCGCCAGCGCCGGCCGGTCCGCCGATATCAGCACGAGGAACAGGACGCTCGTCGTCAGGTTGACGGCGAGCCCGCCGGCGACGGCGTAGATCCAGAACGCGCGGCCGAGCGGCATTTCGCCGGCCCAGAGGCGGCGCAACGCGGCCATTGCCCCGCCGGGTCGTGTGCCAGGATCGCGCACCGTCGGTACCTCGCTCCGCATCGACGCGTGAATTCGGGGACACAATACTTTATTCCGGACCTGATCCCGGCGAATTGAGTATTGTGTCCCCGTAATACCGCTGTAGGCGCGCAGCGGGCAACCGGGAGCGACGGAGGCGTGCGATGTCAATGGTTCACGTGCTGGCGATCATCACGGCGAAGAAGGGCAAGCGCGGGCAGATCCTCGAGGCGTTCCGCGCCAACGTTCCCGCGGTCCGCGCCGAGGAGGGCTGCATCGAGTACGGCGCCACGATCGACGCCGAGGGCGCCGGCGCGATCCAGACCCCGCTCGGCGACGACACCTTCGTCGTCGTCGAGAAATGGGCCAGCCTCGATGCGCTCAAGGCACATGCCGCGGCGCCGCACATGGCGGCCTACGCGGCGAAGACGAAGGACATGATCGCAAGCCGCGTGATCCACGTGCTGTCGCCGGTGTGAGGGGAGCATGGCTCGTCAAACGTGCGCCTATCGACGATCTCTCGGGATGGGAAAACCGATCAACGCGGTCTTGGAATCCTGAGGTCGGTCTCCAGAGCGCCTCCGGCGTTGATTGGCAGCATGGCCATGGCAGCTGAGATCAATGAATGGGAAGGCTTTGTCGAGCGAGGCCGCGAATACTTGCAGCTCCGCCAAGATGAATTGACACGGGATTTCGACCTCTCGAAACACGAGCGGTATGACTTCGATCAGGCGACGGGAACGCTCGTGTTCTCAAATGCGGGAAAAGCCGCGGTCATAGCGGAAATTCAGTTCGTCGGATCATTCTCGGAGAATACGCGGACGTGGCTCTGGTCGTGGGCGAACTCGTCGGTTGATCCGCAGCTCTACGCGGAACTGGATTCGGTTTACGAGTTCGGTGAAGAGAGAAATTTCAGCAAACTGACGGACCCAGAGTGGAGCGCGGAGGAGGCGGACGGCTGGGACATGGCAGCCGTTACCGCGTTCCTCCTGAACGCCAGGGGGGTATATCGTGCCCCATCGGGAAATCTTCAGGTTTTCATGGTTATAACAGAGATTTCTCGGGTGTACGGTTGAGGCGCCGCACAGCCGGTCGGCAAGGCGGATGAAGATCTCGGCGTGTCGAAGAGTCCCGATGCCGTCGACGCCCACACGAAGCCGCTCAAGGAGGGTGGCGAACGATAAGCCACGGGGGAAATTCTGATGATTCCCTCGCGCGTATTTTGCGCAAAGCGAGCAAGTGGACACGACTGAGCGCGAAACGCATCACTCCCAAGGCACCCGCCTTGACCCGCCGCAAGGCGGCGGTCCATCATCGCCCGGGCTCCGGATCGGGCCCGGTTTTCTTTTCCGGCAACGAGCCAGCGGAAGGACAGCGCGATGGCGGACGACGACAGCATTACGGCGGCGCGACGTATCGAGGACCTCCACGAACGCATCGCCGCGCTCGACGATGCCGGGCTTGATCTGCTGTTCCGCGAGGCGCGCACGCTGCGGGCCTGGCAGGACCGGCCGGTCGGGGAGGCGATGCTGCACGATCTGCACGATCTCCTGTGCCTGGCGCCGACCGCCAACAACGCCTGCCCGGCGCGCTTCGTCTTCGTGCGCTCGCCGGAGGGCAAGGCGCGGCTTAAGCCCTGCCTTTCCGAGGGCAACGTCGAGAAGACCATGGCCGCGCCGGTGACCGCGATCGTCGCCCACGACCTGCGCTTCTTCGAGCGCATGCCGGTGGACAACCCGCGCATGGCCGCGAACTTCGCCGACAAGGAAGAGGCCGCGCAGCGCTTCGCCTTCCGCAACGGCAGCCTGCAGGGCGCCTACATGATCCTGGCGGCGCGCGCGCTGGGCCTCGATTGCGGGCCGATGTCGGGGTTCAGCAACGCCAAGTGCGACGCGGCGTTCTTCGCCGGCACCTCGGTGCGCTCCAACTTCCTGTGCAATATCGGCTACGGCGACGCCTCCGGCATGCCCGACCGCGCGCCGCGATTCCACTTCGACGAGGTCTGCGAGATCGTCTGAGCCGCACGCCGCGGCGTCGTGGCGCCATGGCGCCGGCGGGCGCCGTGGCGCCGCGCAGGGGCCCCAGGGCAAGGCGTTCGGCATTTCGGAATCTGTGTACAGAGGCAGCCGCTAAACGTACACTGAGTGTGGATTTGCCTGCATCACCATCAGGATAGGCGGCGGGTTTCGCCCGGCGCACGGACGGCCGGGCGGGCTGCACGCCGTCCCATCCGCCGCGACGGGGATCGGGCCGGTACAACCGGGGGCGAGTTTCGCATGAGCGCTACGCGGCGGCAGGACACCGCCGATGTCGAGTTTGTCAACGTGACAAAGCGGTTCGGCGAGGTCGTCGCGGTCGACGACATGAGCCTGTCGGTGGACCGCGGCGCCTTCTTTTCGTTCCTCGGCCCGTCCGGCTGCGGCAAGACGACGTCGCTGCGCCTGATCGCGGGCTTCGAGCAGCCCACCGCGGGCGAAGTACGCATCAGCGGCGGCTCGGTCGTCGGCGTGCCGGCATACAAGCGGCCGGTCAACATGGTCTTCCAGCATTACGCGCTGTTCCCGCATTTCGACGTCGGCGACAACATCGCCTACGGGCTCCGCCAGAGGACGCCGCAGCCCGACCGGCCGGAGATCGAGCGGCAGGTCGCGGAGATGCTCGAGCTCGTGCGCCTGTCCGGCTTCGAGCGGCGCCGCGTCTGGGAGCTTTCGGGCGGCCAGCAGCAGCGGGTCGCGCTGGCCCGGGCGCTGATCAACCACCCGACGGTGCTGCTGCTCGACGAGCCGCTGGCGGCGCTCGACCGCAAGCTGCGGCGCGAGATGCAGATCGAGCTGCAGTCGCTGCAGCGCGACGTCGGCATCACCTTCATCCTGGTCACGCACGACCAGGAGGAGGCGCTGTCGATGAGCGACACGATCTGCATCATGCTCGAGGGGCGCGTCGTGCAGATGGGCGGGCCGACCGAGCTCTACGACGAGCCGGTCAATCGCTACGTCGCGGATTTCGTGGGAAAATCCAACTTCTTCGCCGGCCGCGTCGTCGACAGCGATGCCGGCGGTGCGCGAATCGAGACCGCCGACGGCCGCGCCCTCGCCGGGCGCAATCCGAAGACGGCGGCGGTGCTGCCCCGGGGGGCGAGCGCGGTGCTCGCGGTGCGGCCCGAGCTCATCTACATCGCTTCGGACGGTGCCGATGCGCCGTACGAGGCCGACATCGAGGTCGCGGCGCGGATCCGGAACCGCATCTTCCTGGGGGAGCAGACGGAATATCTCGTCGAGGCCGAGGGACTCGGCGAGGTCCTCGTGCGTGCGCCAAAGCACGCCGAGGCGGTGACCGGCGGGTTCAGGCCGGGCGACCAGGTGCAGATCGGATGGCTCAACGCCTCCGCCCTCGCGCTCGTGGACACCTGACGAGAGATCGGGGCCCGGCCGCACGCGCAAAGACAAGATCAACACAGAGACAAGGGAGCGACAGATGTCCAAAGACTACCGGAACGACCTGCCGATCAGCCGGCAACGATTCATGGAGGAGCTGCGGCGTTACCGGAACGGCTCCGTGAGCCGCCGCCATTTCCTCGGCGTTACGGGCCTCGGCGTCGCCAGCGCGGTGCTGGCCAATGCCATGCCGGGGCTGCGGCGGCGCAGGGCGTGGGCCGCCGGCGATATCGGCGACCGCGTCGTGCTGGCGACCTGGCCGAACTACCACGACGCGGCGAACTTCGAGAACTTCACCCAGATGACCGGCGCGCACGTCCAGGTCAACGTCTTCGGTTCCAACGAGGAAATGCTGGCCAAGCTGCAGGCCGGCGGCAGCGGCTGGGACGTGTTCGTGCCGACGAACTACACGATCACGACCTATGTCGGCGAGGGCCTGATCGAGCAGCTAGACCTCTCGCAGATCCCGAACTACGAGGCCGGGGCGTTCGATCCGCGCTTCTCCGAGGCGGGCACGGTCGACGGCATCGTGTATGCCGTGCCGAAGAACTGGGGCACGACCGGCTACGTGGTCAACACGAAGCACACCAAGGGCCGGAAGCTGACGAGCTGGAAGGACTTCTGGGACATCACCAAGACCGATTTCTCCGGCCGCACGATGGTGCACGACTATCAGCTCACGACCATCGGCAACGCGCTCAAATATTTCGGCTACTCGTTCAATTCGGTGGATCCGAAAGAACTCGCCGATGCCGAGCGGCTGCTGCTCGAGGTCAAGCCACACCTGTTCGCGATCAGCAGCGATTACCAACCGCCGCTGCGCAACGGCGACGCCTGGATGTCGATGTGCTGGACCGGCGACGGCAAGCAGCTCAACACCGACATGCCGGAGATGGCGTACGTGCTCGGACGCGAGGGCGGCGAGATCTGGAGCGACTACTACGCCGTGCCGAAGGGGTCGCCGCACCGCGCCGCCGCCTATGCGCTGATCAACTTCCTGCTCGATCCCGCGGTCAACGCTAAGGAAGTGCTGGCGCACGGCTACCCGGTGGCGGATGCCCGGACGAACAAGCTGCTGCCCAGGGAGCTGCTCGAGGACCCGATCCTGTATCCGGCGCAGGAGCTTCTCGACGCGCTCGAATTCGGTGCGGCAGCGACGCTGACCGACCCGAACCGGGCCGAGCTGCTGGCGCGCTTCAAGGCGGCCTGATCGAGACGCGGCGGGACGGGCGACACGGCGGGGGCACGCGTGTCCGGCAAGTGGGTCAACAGGCTGCTGTTGATGCCGGCCACGGCGTGGTTCCTGGTGATGCTCGTCCTGCCGCTCTTCGTCGTCATCGTCTTCAGCTTCGGCGAGCGCGGCGCCGCCGGGGGGTACGTGCCGGCCTTCACGCTGGCGCAGTACGCCAATCTCCCGGCCCGTTTCACAGCCTTCAAGAACACGCTGCTGCTGGCCCCGGGCGGCACGCTGGTGGCGCTCGTCGTCGCCTATCCGCTCGCCTACTATCTCGCCGTGAGGGCCAGTCCCAGGGTCAAGACGCTGCTCCTGGTCATGGTCATCGTGCCGTTCTGGACCAGCATTCTGATCCGCACCTATGCATGGATCTTCATCCTCGGCGGACGCGGCATCCCGGCCCTCCTCGACTGGGTCGGGTTCGCCGACGTGCGGCTGATCAACACGCCGTTCGCCGTTCTCGTCGGCATCGTCTACGGCTATCTGCCGCTGATGGTGTTCCCGATCTATGTCAGCCTCGAGAAGCTCGACAAGCGCCTGCTCGAGGCCGCCGCGGATCTCGGCGCGCCGCCCTGGCGCACGTTCCGGCAGGTAACGCTGCCGCTGTCGCTGCCCGGCGTCGCGACCGGCTGCATGCTGGTCTTCATCCTGCTCATGGGCGAATTCCTGATTCCGGCGCTGCTCGGCGGCGGCAAGGTTTTCTTCATCGGCAACGCGCTCGTCGATCTGTTCCTGCAGTCGCGCAACTGGGCCTACGGCTCCGCGGTGGCGGCGACGCTGGTCTTCATCATGCTGGTCACCGTCAGCGTCTACATGCGGCTGATGACGCGCGGGCGCGGCCAGCGCGAAGACGTCTCGCTGATGTAGGACCGCGCCGCGATGAGACTCTACGCGATCGCCGTCTACCTGTTTCTCTACATCCCGATCGGGATCATCGTGCTGTTCAGCTTCAACGCCGGCCGGCACGCCAGCGAACTGCGCGGCTTCTCCGTGAAATGGTACGGCCGGGCGCTCGACAACCCGTTCGTCATGGATGCGCTCGCCACCAGCCTCACGGTCGCGCTCGCGACCGCCGTCCTGGCAAGCGTCTTCGGCACGATGGCGGCGCTCGCGCTGCAGCGGGTCAGGGGACGGGCGCGCGCGATCTACGACGGGCTGATCTACATCGCCATCATGATTCCCGGGATCGTCATCGGCATCGCGACGCTGATCGCGCTGGTCACCCTGTTCGACGTCCTCAATCCGCTGCTCGCCGCGGTCTGGCCGGGCGACCGCCCGCCGCGCCTCGGCATGGGCCATCTCTCGCTGATCGCCGCCCACACGCTGTTCACCATGGCGCTGGTCATCGTCATCGTCCGCGCCAGGATCGCCGGCATGGACCGCACCCTCATCGAGGCGTCCGCGGACCTCTATGCGACGCCGTGGCGGACCTTCCGGCAGGTGACGTTCCCGCAGATCTTCCCCGCGGTGCTGGCCGGGTTCCTGCTCAGCTTCACGTTCAGCTTCGACGATTTCATCATCGCCTTCTTCGTCGCCGGTTCGCAGACGACGCTGCCGATTTACGTGTTCTCGTCGATCCGCCGCGGCGTCACGCCCGAGATCAACGCCATCGGCACGATGGTGCTGGCGGTCTCGCTGACGCTGCTCATCGTCGCGCAGTTCCTTCTGCGCGCGCGCGACCGGCGCTCGCGCGCGGCCGCATGAGCGGCGGCGAATCTGCACAAAATGCACAGCCAGGAGGGAGGATAGGCAAATGATCCTCAACGACCGCGTAGCGATCGTCACCGGGGCGGGCTCGGGAATCGGCCGCGGCGGCGCCGAAATCATGGCGCGCGAAGGCGCGATCGTCGTCGTCGCCGACAAGAACGAGGCCGGCGCGGAGGACACCGTGGCGCGCATCGCCGCGGCCGGCGGCCGGGCCGAGAGCCGACCGACCGACGTCACCGACGACGAGCAGCTTGCCCGGCTGGTCGCCGATACCGTGGAGGCGCACGGCCGCATCGACATCCTGCACAACCACGCGGGTATCCAGGTGGCGGGGACGCTCGAGGAAGTCTCCGGCGAGGGCATGGACGCGTCGTGGCGGCTCAACGTGCGCGCCCATTTCATGGGCTGCAAGCTGGTCGTGCCGCACATGAAGCGACAGGGCGGCGGCTCGATCATCAACACCGCGTCGAATTCCGGCGTCTTCGTCGACAACGGCATGCTCGCCTACATCACGACGAAGGCCGCCAACATCATGATGACGCGGCAGATCGCGCTCGACTATGCGAAATACGGGATCCGAGTGAACGCGCTGTGTCCGGGCTGGGTCGACACCCCGTTCAACGAGCCCTACATCCGCCAGATGGGCGGGCGCGCGGCGATCGAGCGGTACGTTGCCGAGACGATTCCCATGGGCCGCTGGGCGAGCGTCGACGAGATCGCCGAGGCGATCCTGTTCCTCGCCTCCGATCGTTCCGCCTTCATGACAGGTCACGAACTCGTCGTCGATGGCGGCGAGTGGTTCGCCTAGGCGGCGTCGGTTGGGCACGCGCCGCTCGCGGCGCACCGTCACGGCCGCCGCAGCACGGCGACGATCTCGACATGCGCCGAGTGCCTGAACTGGTCGACGGGAACGACGGACGCGATGCGGTAGCCGCCCTCGACGAGGGTCGCGGCGTCGCGGGCAAGGCTCGCCGGATCGCACGACACGGCGACCACCGTCGGCACGCGGGAGCGGGCGAGCTCCGCGGCCTGCGCCGCGGCGCCGGCGCGCGGCGGGTCGAACACCACGGCGTCGAAGCGATCGAGCTCGTCCGGCCGCAGCGGCCGGCGGAACAGGTCACGCCGCTCGGCCTGCAGGGGCTTGAGTCCCGCGGTTCCGCGCGCCGCCCGCTCGAGCGCCGCGATCGCCGGCGCGCTGCCGTCGACCGCGAGCACCGGCGATGTCTCGGCCAGCCGCAGCGCGAACGGCCCCACGCCGCAGAACAGATCGGCCAAGTGCCGCGCCCCGCCGACGCCGTCCTCCACCAGCCGCGCCAGCGCCGCCTCGCCGGCCGCCGTCGCCTGCAGGAAGGCGCCGGTCGGCAGCGGCACGATCGCGGCTCCGATGCGCAGCGTCGGCGGCCGCCGCTCGACGACGAGCTCGCGATTGACCGAGAGCCGAGCCAGATCGTGCGCGTCGGCCGCCGCCGCAAGCGCCGGCTGGCTGTCGCCGTGGGCCGCCACCGCGCCCCTGATATCGACGTCGATTCCGGCATCGGTGGCGGTCAGCAGCACGTCGAGCGCCTTGACCGGCCCCTGCAGCGGCGCAGCGAGGGCGCGCGCGATGTCGGCCGCCCCGGCGAGTGCCGGGACGAGGATCGGGCAGGCGTCGAGGTCGATGAGCCGGTGGCTGCGCGCCTCCATGAATCCGGCCGCCGGCGGGCCGCCGGCGAAGCGGACGTGCAGCGTGACGCGCCGTCGTCCGGCGCCGTGCGCGTCGACGAGCGGCGCGACCTCGGCCGCCAGATTGCGGTGCCGCAGCGCGGTCTCGACGAGTTCGCGCTTCCAGGCGCGATAGGCCTCCGCGCGCCAATGCTGCACCGCGCAGCCGCCGCAGACGCCGAAATGCGGGCAGAAAGGCGCGATGCGCTCGGCGCTCTCGTCGAGGAGTTCGAGCAGCCGTCCGCGCTGCCCCTCGACCTGCGCCCGCACGCGCTCGCCGGGCAGGGCGAACGGCACGTAGATCGGCCCGTCGTCGCCTACGGCAACGCCGTCGCCGTGCCGTCCGATGGCGGTGATACGCAATTCCTGTATCATGACCGCTTGCTTAGCCCGCCACACAAGCGGCCGCCATGGAAAACTGGATTGCGCGACGGGCGCGTCAGTTTGCGATCTGCGCATCGCCGCCCGTCGTCGCGGCCGGCCCGCCAAGGAGAAATTGATGGCCAACGATACGAAGCGCCTCGCTGTGCTGATCGACGCCGAGAACGCGCAGCTTTCGGTTATCGACAACCTGATGGAGGAAATCGCCAATCTGGGCTCGGCGACGGTCAAGCGGATCTACGGCGATTTCAAGGAATCGCGTGCCGCGAAGTGGAACGACAAGTTGCTGGAACATTCGATCCAGCCGATTCACCAACTCCGGAATACGCGCACGAAGAACGCCAGCGACATCGCCCTCGTCATCGACGCGATGGACCTGCTGCATTCGGGAAAGATCGATGGGTTCTGCCTCGTCTCCAGCGACAGCGACTTCACGGGCCTGGCGCGTCGGATTCGCGAAGACGGCCTCATGGTCTACGGCTTCGGGGAAGAGGGAAAGGCTGCCAAGACCTCGTTCGTTCCCGCCTGCGATCGGTTCATCTATGTCGAGAATCTGAAAAAGCGCGACGGCAATGGTGGCGCGCCGAAGCCGAAGCGCATCAGCGATCCCGGCCTGATCCGCCTGCTGCAGAATGCCGTGCGCGATGCGGCCGACGATTCGGGAGAGGGCTGGGCGAGCCTGGGACAGGTCGGACAGCTCATTTACAAGCTTCAGCCGGATTTCGATCCGCGGAACTACGACTGCGGCAAGCTGAACGAGCTCGTCGAGGCGACCGGCCGCTTCGAGCTGCAACGCCGCGGAAGAGAGGGCGGTGCCCAGTCGCTGTATGTTCGGTCGAAGCGGCAGGCAAAATAGGACCCTACGGCGCCTCACCCTCGCAAATCCATGGTGCGTGCGGGCGATCCGATCGGGCCGTCGGACGCCGCCAGCGGTCACACACAGCTATTTCGCTACTTCGGAGCGAGCACGTAGCGACCACCGAATTGACACATTTGTCGGGTTGCATGGTGCGGGGAGACGGCAATCTGCGGGTGCAGGAATTGCCGGGTCCCCGATCGGGTGGTATCGGTCCGCCGCAGGGTTGCAGGGCGGGCAAAGCGCCGGAGGGCGGGCCACTCGCGCGCGCTCCGGGAAAACGAGAACCGCGACAGGAGCGCGAAAATGTCCGGCACGACCCGACGCACCGTCCTCGCAGTCACCTGCCTTGCAACGCTCGCCGGCTGTCGGGCGCCCGAGCCTCCCTCCGATCCGCAGTCGGCGCTCGTCGCCAGGGGACGCGACATCTTTTTCAACGAGACGTTCGACGGCAACGGCAGGACCTGCGGCACCTGCCACCGCGCGGAGGACAACTTCGCCATCTCGCCCGCCTTCATCGCGACGCTGCCGCCCGACGATCCGCTGTTCGTCGCCGAGACCAATCCGGCGCTCGCGGCGAACTTCGAGAATCCGCGGTTGATGCGGGAATTCGGCATGATCCTCGAGAACCTCGACGGGTTCGAAGACCTGCCCAACAAGTTCACCATGCGCGGCGTACCGCACGTGCTGGCACTGCGCACATCGGTGGTCAGCAACCAGGGGCCGCGCACAGGCTGGTCCGGCGACGGCGCGCCGGGCGACGGCTCGCTGCGGGCGTTCGCGACCGGCGCGGTGATCCAGCATTTCCCGCGGACGCTGGACCGCGTGCCCGGCGCCGATTTCCGGCTGCCGACCGACGAGGAACTCGACGCTCTCGAGGCGTTCCAGCTGTCGCTCGGCCGGCAGGCGGAGATCGTCCTGCCGCTGGCCCTCAAGGGGGTCGTGGCGGCGCGCGGCCAGGCGATCTTCGTCGACAACACGCTGGGCAAGTGCAACGCCTGCCATTTCAACGCCGGCGCCAACGGCGACCCGCGGATCTTCGGGCCCGACGCCGGCAACCTGAATTTCGACACCGGCGTCGAGAACCTGCCCGACCAGCCGGCCGACCTGACCGGCGAGCTCGTGCCGCCGGACGACGGCTTCGGCATACCGGGCGACGGCACGTTCAACACGCCACCGCTCGTCGAGTCCGCCGATACCGGGCCGTTCTTCCACAACAACTCGGTCGAGACGATCGAGGGCGCGGTCGCCTTCTACAACGGCGACGCGTTCAACGACTCGCCCGCGGGCCAGCTGCTGCGCGGCGCCACCGGCAGCGGCATCAATCTCGACGGCACGCAGGTCGTGGCGGTGGCGGCGTTCCTGCGCGTGATCAATGCGCTCGAGAACATCCGCGAGACCATCGCGCTGCTGGAGCAGAGCCGGGCCGAGCGGCGCGAGCCCGCGCGCGCGACGCTGCGGCTGGCGCTGGCGGAGACCGACGACGCGATCCAGGTACTGGTCGGCGGCGGCCTGCACCCCGATGCGGTCGGCCATCTGCAGGAGGCGCGGCGCCTTGCGCGCAAGGCGGCCCGCAGCTTCTTCTTCCGCGACGGCCCGACCGCGGATGCCATCCGCGCCCAGGAACGCGCCCGCGCGGCGCTGATCGAGGAGACCGGATCATGACCAGCCATGCCACCCTTACCGGCGCCCGAGCCACGGCACGATCCCCGATCGCCGCCGCGGCGACCGCGCTCGTCCTGCTGATGACCATGCCGGCCGCGGCGCAGCAGTCGACGGAGCAGTTCATCCCGATCGGCCGCTCGCCCGGCCTTTCGGGGACGCAGACCTATGTCGGCACCATCGCTGACGTCGACGCCGGGGCCCGCACGGTCGCCCTCGGCACCGGCGCCGCGCGGCACGACGTGCGCATCACGCCGCGGACGCGCATCTGGATCGATCGCACGCAGTACGGCAAGGCGAACACGGCCGGGCGGTTCGAGGACCTCGCACCCGGCCGCAGGGTGGAGGTGCGCTACGTCGATGCCGCCGCGAAGCAGGCGGCGGACTGGATCAAGGTCGCCGCAGAGGCGGGCGACTGAGGGTTGGGGGACGGCGCTATTCGGCGGCGTCGCTCGCCTTGCCCGAGACCTGCTCCTCCATCAGCGCGACGAATTCCGGCTTCAAATTGCCGATGCCCTCGCGGATGAAGGTCTCGCGCATGGTGAACGCGTTGCCGCCATGGGCGGTGAATTTCGAGCGCGGCGTCGGATTCGTCACCGCCGGCCAGTGGCCCGGCTGCGGCGTCGCGCCCTCGGCGACGATCGCCATCGGCTCGACCTCGTCCATCGCCGGCGGGTTGGTGATCTCCATGGTCTCCCACGAGATCTCGAGCGGGATGTTGTTGGGGTCGAAGAAATAGATCGACCAGATGATGCCGTGGTCGACCGCCCCGTGCACCTCGACGCCGGCGGCCTCGAGCCTGTCCTTGCAGGCGAACAGCTCGTCGACCGTATCCACCGTCATCGACAGATGGTCGAAGCCGAGCGGCTTGTCGGTGCGCTCGCCGTGGAACTTGTACACCATCGGCACCGCCTCCTCGTACTCGAAGAAGGCGATCTGGTTTGCCTCGCCCAGCTTGAAGAAGTAATGGCGATAGCCCTCGTGCCCGATCCCGGCCTCGAGCCGCAGCCCCAGCAGGTCGCGCCAGAAGCGGATGGTCTTCTCGAGATCGTTGGTGATGAAGGCGAGATGGTTGACGGCGGTCAGCTTCATGGCGGGGGTCCTCGCTCCTCTTCGTCGCCTCTCTACAGATAATGGCTCCCCGCGCGGGGTCAAATCGGTCGTGGCCGGGGGGCCGGCCGAGGCCCTTGCGCGCCCGCCCGCCGGCGTCGTCTAATCGGCCGGGAACGTTGGCCCGCAGGAGGATCCCATGGCCGAACTCGAAAAACTTGCCATGTACATCGACGGGGAGCGGGTGGCGCCTGCCTCGGGCGAGTACTTCGAATCGTGCAATCCGTTCACCGGCAAGCCGTGGGCGCTGGTGCCGCGCGGCGGCGCCGAGGATGTCGGGCGCGCCGTCGCCGCGGCGAAGCGCGCCTTCGAGACCGGCGACTGGCCGACGCTGAACCCGACCCGGCGCGGCCAGCTGCTGCGCCGGCTCGGCGACCTCGTCGCCCGCGACGCCGAGCGGCTCGCCGAGATCGAGGTGCGCGACAACGGCAAGCTGCTCGCCGAGATGGCGCTGCAGCTGCGCTACGTGCCGCAGTGGTATCACTATTTCGGCGGCCTCGCCGACAAGGTCGAGGGTGCGGTGCTGCCGATCGACAAGCCCGATACGTTCACCTACACGCTCAACGAGCCGCTCGGCGTCTGCGCCATGATCATCCCGTGGAACTCGCCGCTACTGCTGCTGGCGTGGAAACTGGCGCCTGCGCTCGCCGCCGGCAACACCGTCGTCGTCAAGCCGTCCGAATTCACGTCCGCCTCGGCGCTCGCCTTCGCGGACCTCGTCGCCGAGGCCGGCTTCCCCAGGGGCGTCGTCAACGTCGTCACCGGCTTCGGCGCGGAGGCCGGCGAACCGCTGGTCGAGCACGCCGACGTCGCCCGCATCGCGTTTACCGGCGGCAGCCTGAGCGGCACCCGCGTCTATGAGAGGGCGGCGGCCGGGCTGAAGAAGGTCAGCCTCGAGCTCGGCGGCAAGTCGCCGAACATCGTCTTCGCCGACGCGAACATGGAGAACGCGGTCAAGGGCGCGATCTCGGGCATCTTCGCCGCCACCGGACAGACCTGCATCGCCGGCTCGCGGCTGCTGGTGCAGGACTCGATCCACAACGAGTTCGTCGACCGGCTGGTCGCCTTCGCGAAGACCGCGAAGATGGGCGACCCGATGGCGCCCGACACGCAGGTCGGCCCGGTCACCACCATGCCGCAATACGAGAAGATCCTCGGCTATCTCGAGGTCGCGAAGCAGGACGGCGCCCAATGCGTGCTCGGCGGGGCCAAGGCGGAGCGCCCGGAATGCGGTGACGGCTGGTTCGTCGAGCCGACGATATACACCGGCGTCGACAACAAGATGCGCATCGCCCAGGAGGAGGTGTTCGGCCCCGTGCTCTCGGTGATCCCGTTCCGCGACGACGAGGAGGCGGTGGCGATCGCCAACGACATCGTCTACGGGCTCGCCGCGGGCGTGTGGACGAGCAACATCCGCCGCGCCATCGAGATCCCCAAGCGCATCAAGGCCGGCACCGTCTGGGTCAACACCTACCGCGCGGTCTCCTACGTCGCCCCGTTCGGCGGCTACAAGCGCTCCGGGCTCGGCCGCGAGAGCGGCCAGCAGGCGATCCGCGACTGGATGCAGACCAAGACCGTGTGGATCTCGACCGCGACCGAGACGCCGAACCCGTTCGTGATGCGGTAGAAAATGATTGTGCCGCGCTCGGCCGGCCAGCGGGATGGCAACGGGAAACGGGCGCAGATTTTATATCTGCGCCCCGTGGCGCTGGCCGGCCCTTGGTGGCGGCGCGAGCCCCGAAATCGAGGATGACGACCGCAGGCAAGCGCAGGACACAGGGAGAACGAAACATGGTTGAAGCCGCACCGTCGCCCGCCGCCGGCATCACCGGCTTGCGGGTCGTCGTCACCGCCGGCGCGTCGGGCATCGGCCGGGCGATCGCCGACCTGCTGATCGAGGGCGGCGCGCGCGTCCAGATCTGCGACATCGACGATAAATTCCTGAAGGCGTTCGCGGAGACGCAGCCGAAGGCCGGGGCGATCAGGGCAGACGTCGCCGTCGAGGCCGACGTCGACCGGCTCTTCGACGCCGCCGAGTCGGCGCTCGGCGGGCTCGACGCGCTTATCAACAACGCCGGCGTCGCCGGGCCGACGCGTCCCGTCGAGGAGCTCGATCCGGCCGACTGGCGGCGCTGCATCGACGTCGACCTGACCGGCGCGTTCCTCTGCGCGCGGCGCGCCGTGCCGCTCATCAAGGCCGCCGGCGGCGGCGCCATCGTCAACATGTCGTCGGTCGCCGGCAAGTACGGCTATCCGTTCCGCGCGCCGTACGCCGCGGCGAAGTACGGGCTCATCGGTCTGACCGAGACGCTGGCCAAGGAGCTCGGCCCCGCGAACATCCGCGTCAACGCGATCCTGCCCGGCGTCGTCGCCGGCGCGCGCATCGAGAGCGTGATCACCCACCGCGCGGAGCAGCTCGGCATCTCGTACGAGGAGATGGAGGCGCGACTGCTCGAGAAGGTCTCGCTGCGGCGCATGGTGACGGCGGGCGACGTGGCGGCGACGGTCGCCTTTCTGCTGTCGGAGGCCGGGCGCAACATCTCCGGCCAGTCGATCGCCGTCGACGCCAACGTCGAGACGTTGTGATGGCGGGCGACGCGGACCGGCAGCCCGTCGCCATCGTCGGCTGCGGCCTGATCGGCCGCGCCTGGGCGATCAGCTTCGCCCGCGCCGGCTGCGCCGTGGCGCTGTGGGACGAGGATCCCGGCGTTCCGGAGGTTGCGCTCGACGCCAGCGAGCCGATTCTCGCGCAGCTCGAGGCGCACGGCCTGCTCGACGGCGGGACGCCGGCCGGGGTGCGCGCCCGCATGCGCGCGGCGGCGACGCTCGAGGACGCGCTCGAGGGCGTGGCCCATGTGCAGGAGAGCACGCCCGAGGACGTCGAGGTCAAGCGCGCGATCTTCGCCCGGCTCGACGCGCTGGCGGCACCGGACGCGGTGCTCGCGAGCTCGACCTCGGGCATCCTGCCGTCGGCCTTCACCGAGGGCCTTTCCGGCCGTGCGCGCTGCCTCGTCGCGCACCCGATCAACCCGCCCTACCTGGTGCCGGCGGTGGAGCTGGTGCCGGCGCCCTGGACCGACCCGGCCGTGCTCGAGCGCACGCGCGCGCTGCTCGTCGCCGCCGGCCACGCGCCGATCGTGCTGGCGCGCGAGCTCGAGGGCTTCGTCGTCAACCGGCTGCAGGGGGCGCTGCTCGAGGAGGCGTTCCGCCTCGTCACCGGCGGCCACGCCACGGTCGAGGACGTCGATATCGCGATCCGCGAGGGGCTCGGCCTGCGCTGGTCGTTCATCGGCCCGTTCGAGACCATCGACCTCAACGCGCCGGGCGGCGTGCGCGACTACATCGGGCGCTACGAGGGGCTCTATGCCCGGCTGTTCGCGGAGCCGACGCGGCACCAATCCTGGTCCGGCGCGGTCGCCGGGGCGATCGAGGAGGCGTGCCGCGCGCGGCTGCCGTCGGGCCGGCTCGAAACGCGCGCCGACTGGCGCGACCGCCGGCTGATGGCGCTCGCCGCGCACAAGCGGGCTATGGACCGGGGCCGGTGACGCAGCCGGCCAGCGGGATGGCTCCGGGAGGGGACGGCGGATCTGTGATCCGCCGGCAATGGCGCTGGCCGGCCCAAACCCCCCTTCCCAACCCCTGCCCCTCGATGCGGGGGTATTTCCGGGTTCGCTCGTGCTACCGTTCAACCCTCCCCCATCGAGGGGGAGGGCTAAGATCCCAAGCCCGACGCCTTCCCCGGGTAGCGCCCAAGGTGACATAATACCTGCCGTCCGGGCACGCCGGCCGGCACGCGAGACCAGGACCGACAGGGAGGAACCCGCCATGGCAGCCAAGGGCAAGGTCGTCATCACCTGCGCCATCACCGGCTCGATCCACACGCCGACGATGACGCCGCACCTGCCGATCACGCCGGACGAGATCGCAGGCGAAGCGATCGCCGCGGCCGAGGCCGGCGCCGCGATCCTGCACCTGCACGCGCGCGATCCCGAGACCGGCAAGCCCGACCAGACGCCCGAGGCCTTCGCGCGCTTCCTGCCGCGCATCAAGCAGGGAACGGATGCGGCGATCAACATCACCACCGGCGGCAGCCCCTACATGACGGTCGAGGAGCGCGTGCGCCCGGCGGCGCAGTTCCGGCCCGAGGTCGCGTCGCTGAACATGGGCTCGATGAATTTCGGGCTGTTCCCGCTCTTGCAGAAGTACAAGGAGTTCAAGCACGACTGGGAGGGCCAGTACCTCGAGGCGACGCGCGACATCGTGTTCCGCAACACCTTCAAGGACATCGAGTACATCCTCGAGACCTGCTACGAGAACGAGACCCGCTTCGAGTTCGAGTGCTACGACATCGCCCACCTCTACAACCTGCGGCACTTCGCCGACCGCGGCCTCGTCCGCCCGCCCTATTTCATCCAGTCGGTGTTCGGCATCCTCGGCGGCATCGGCACGCACGCCGAGGACGTCATGCACATGAAGCGCACCGCCGACCGGCTGTTCGGCGCGGACTACCGCTGGTCGGTGCTCGGCGCCGGCGCGGCGCAGCTGCGCATCGCGGCGATGGCGGCGGCGATGGGCGGCAACGTGCGGGTCGGGCTCGAGGACAGCATCTGGGCCGGGCGAGGCCGGCTGGCGCAGTCGAACGCCGACCAGGTGAAGATGGCCCGCAGCATCATCGAGGGGCTCGGCATGGAGGTGGCGACGCCGGACGAGGCGCGCGAGATCCTGCAGCTGAAGGGCGGGGACAAGGTCAACTTCTGACAGAACTCCGCCGAGGAGCGGGCTGGCCACGGGAACACGGCACCCGATCTGTGATCGGGTGCCTGTGGTGGCGCGAGGCACCATTAGGGAGACCGCCATACAAACTCCGCGCGGCATGATTCGCTCATCCTTCGACAGGCTCAGGATGAGGAAGATCATTCGTGCGGCGGCCTCACCCCGACCCTGTCGAAGGGCGAGGCCGCGCTTCGTGCGCAGTACGCAGACAGCATGACTTGGCTGGAGGAGCGCGGATGATCCGCGAGTTCACAAAGAATCACCCGTATTTCGTCGTCCTGTTCATAATTCTGTTCGGCGCGGATGTTCTCAATTTCCTCTACCTGTTGATCATCGAAGGGGCGAGCCTGACAAACGCCCTGTTCGACCTTGCCGTCGGGTTCGTCGCGGTCGTGATCGTTCTTTACGTTGGGCTGAAATTGATGGGTGATTGGCGCGTCGAGGACAAGGATCCGCCCAAATAGCGCGTGCCGGCAAATGGATGAGGCGTGAACCGAATATCCCCCTTTCTGGAGCAGGGCAGGGTCAGGGAGTAGGGGCCCGCCGGCGCCACTAGGCCCCGGATTTTGGATCCGGGGCCTAGATCCCGTGGCCATCCCGCCGGGCGGCTTAGTGCGGCCCGACTTTAGGGCCTCGCGCCGCCACGCGCTGCGGATCGGGATCCGCAGCGGTGCTCCCGGGGCCAGCCCGGCGCTCGGCTGAGCGTGGCCCCGCTGTTAAGGGCCGGCCAACGCCGCAGGCCCCGGATGTGAAATCCGGGGCCTCGATCCCGCGGCCATCCCGCTGGCCGGCTGCGTGAAGTCCGACCGGCCCTAATACCCCACCGCCACCTGGTAGAGGCCGTCGACGACAAGCTTCATGCGCGCGAAATCGAGCGTCTCGGGCGTGTCGCTCGCCCGGTGGTAGTTCGGGTTGCGATAGAACGCCGTGTCGGTGACCATCACCGCGGTCATGCCGTGCCGCCAGAAGCTCCAGTGGTCGGAGAAGTCGACGCCGGTGAGGTTCTCCGGCGCGTTGATCGAGTAGACCGGCAGCGCGTCCGAGACGCTCATCAGCCCCTTGACCCGCGCCACCGCGCGGCGCGCGAACATCTGCCCGACGACGCCGATGAAGTTCGCCTCGCCGGGATAGATCGCCCGCAGCGCGCCGATCGGATAGGCCTGCGAGCCCGGCGCGTCCGCGTAGAAGCCGATCATCTCGATGCTGACCATCAGCCGCACCTCCGCGCCGGCCCGGGCCAGGCTCGCCGCGTGCACGTAGCTCGCCATGTTCGTCGTGTGCGAGTACGGCATCTCCTCGAGCGCGTAGGCGACGAGGTCGAGCCGGTGGCCGAGCGCCGGCGCCGCCGCCGACACCATGCGGGCGAGCTCGAGGATTGCGGCGACGCCACTCGCATTGTCGTCGGCGCCCGGGTTCTCCAGCCCGTCGACGTCGTAGTGCGCGCCGATGATGACGCGCGGCGCCGCAGGCGGCCCGAACGAGCAGATGATGTTGCGGTAGTCGTTGCCGCCGACCTCGAACACCTGTTCCTCAGGCGTGCAGCCGGCGGCGGCGAAGCCGTCGGCGATGTGGCGCGCGGCGGCGTCCATCGAGGCGAGGTTGGCGGCGTTACGCACGGGCCGGATCGCCGCCAGGAATTCGACGTCGGCGCGCAGCCGCGCCGCGTCCGCCGCCGGCGCGGGCAGGCGCTCGGGCGGGAACAGCACCGGGTTGCGCACGAACCACACGGCGCCCAGCGCCGCGAGCGCGAGTAGCAGGATGAGCGTAGCGGCCAGCAAACGGAGCCTCCTCATGGCGGCATCTTACACGTTTGCGCAGGCGAGGAACCGCAGCACTGATACGAGGCCCTCATCCCGAGCCTGCCGGGGGATGCGAGCCCCGGGGACAGAATCCCGCCCGTCGGCGCCGGGAGACCACGATAAGTTGCCGGATCCCGCTGCCTTGCTCGCCAAGGCTCGACGGCCATGCCGCGGCGGCGCATAATGAACTCGGGCCGGAGGGCCGGCGGCGGCAAGAGAGGCAGCGCGTGATCCTCGGGACCAGATTGGCAGCGGCGCATGATTCGGTGCCGCCGGAGGACGGGTACACGGCCGCGGCGCCGGGCTGCGTCGCCCCGCAACGTCCGTCACCGGCGGCCGCAGGGATTCGGCCTGCATCCGCCGGCCGTCTGCGTCGCACGATCATCGCCGCGCTGTTCGCGGCAATGTTCGCCGCGCCGGCTCCACTGCGGGCCGCCGAACCCGACGCCGAACCCGACGCCGAACCCGACGCCGAACCCAGGGCCGAACTCCCCACCGGCGTCTGCATGGCCGAGTTCTGCGGGCCCGAGCAACGACGCATCTGGACGCGGTTCGAGCGCGGCGAGGGGCTGGGCCGTGCGCTCGTCCCCGGCGTCTATGCCGGGACCTGCTACGTGCACGACGATCTCTACGACCCCGACCGCGCACACCATGTCGGCTTCGTGATCGACGAGGTCGGTGGACGGCCGCGTCTGTTCCTGCGGTTCAGCTTCTTCGCCGAGGCCAACCCGTTCGCCCGCCTCGTCGACATCGACGCGGCGCGGCGCAGCCTCGACGATGCCGTGCTGCCCGTCGTGCTGCACGACGGGCATGCTTACGCCGACTACGCCGATGCCCATTTCTTCTCGCGCTACTGGTTCCGTCGTGATCCGCTCACCGGCCACGTCGTGCTGGTGAGCTATTTCGGCTACCGCATGACGATCCTCTGCGATGCTGCCGCGAACGGGGTTTGAGGCGGAGCGCCGGGCCGGGATCGGGCCGGGATCGGGCTTGCCGACCGGACCGCTTCCGAAGGCCTCGCGACGCGAGGCGGCGCGGTCGCGATCGACCGGAGGAACGAATAATTCAGCAAGGATGGCAATGATGACGGCAATTCGCGGTTTTCGACCCTCCCGGTTTTTCGCCCTTATGCTGCTGCTGCTCGGCGGTTGCGCGACGCTGGCTCATACCGGGCCGGAGGCCGACGAGGCCCGGCAGGAGGATCTCGGAGGCCTGCCCTACCATCCGCTCGTCTACCACCTCGACCTCTCGATCCTCGCCTACCAGCTCTACTCGCAGACGCTCGTCTGGCCCTTCGATCCCTACTACGAGGAGCTGAACAACATGCGCTGGGACCGCACCCAGTTCATGCGCAAGGTCCGCAGCTGGGCGGGGTACGAGGGCGCGAGCCAGGTCGAGAGCGGCGCCGGGCTGGCCAGCTACCGCGGGCCCGGCGACCTCGGCGGTTTCGACAACAACGAGGGCCACGACCCGATCGTCTACCAGTACAGCCGTCTCTACCCGTGGAGCCACACGATCACCAATCCCGACGGCGAATGGGTCGAGTATCTGACGCCGAGACAAATTACCTGGCAGATTCGCGACGTCCATGTGAGCTATCGGGAGAGTGGAGAACCGCTCGGCAAGGTGGCCATCGAGCCGCTCTCCACGGTTCCCGCGAACGACGACCGCGCGCCCGACGCCCGCGACCTGCTGCTCGCCTTCGAAGGCGGGACCGGCGACAAGGGCGAGGCGGGCGAACCGGCCTCGCAGAGCCTCATGGGCTTCGTGCTGCTGCGCCATCATCGGCCCGACAGCGACAATTACGACGTGCATATCGCGTTCCGCGGCAGCCGCAGTGGAAATCTGTATTGGGCGATCTGGCGGGGCAACTGGACCCGCGGCGCGGAGGGCAACCCGGACTGGATCACCGACCTCGGGTCCTACAAACTCGGCCCGGATTCGGGCGGCGGGCACGTCTCGCGAACGGGCAACGTCCATCGCGGGTTCGCCCGCAGCACGGATGCCATCCTGCCGCAGCTCTTCGGCGCCCTGGACAAGGCCGCGGAGCTGCGTCCCGGCGGTCGTCCCGACCGCATCTACGTCACCGGCCACAGCCTCGGCGGCGCGCTGGCGCAGCACTTCGCCAGCGCGGTGCTGCTCGGCGATCGCTACGGGCCGGACGGGACCGGCGCCGCGATGCCCGCCTCGTTGCGGAACTGGCCGTGGCGCCAGATCAAGCTGATCACCTACGGCGCGCCGCGGGCCGGCGACGAGGAATGGGCCAGGACGCTGACCACGACGAAGCTGGAGTCCGAATTCTTCTCGACCCCGATCGACACGCTCGATCGCAGCGCCCTCAAGGTGACGGACCCGACCATCGTGCGCCGGCTGATCGACCGGGATCGGCCCGCGGGCTATCGCGTGCTGCTGACGACGGACCCGATCACCACCGAGAAGATCGTCGGCGGCAAGCACGTGGGCAAGACCGTCTACGTCAACAAGCGGCGCATCATGGACATGGTCACGCCCTGGCTGAAAGGCGACTCGCACGAGCCACTGGAGATCCGCGCGCTCATGATCGCGGGCCTGGCCGACCCCCGGATTCCGTCGACGGCGTGGCGCTACCATGCGATGACGGACCTGAACCCGGGGCGCGACGCGGCCGGGCAGGGCAGCCTAGCGGAGTACGAGAAGCTCGCGGGCGCGGTCCAGCGGTACTATCGCGACAACGGTCTGTGGTTCGACCATCGGTCGTTCGAGCGGAGTTTCGACCTCTTCCGGACGCTCCTGCAGAGCGACGCCCGCGAAGTCGCGCGACTGCCGCAGGCGTCCGCCCCCGACCGGCCCGGCACCGCACCGCTTGCGGGCAGCGCCGCCATGGGCGGCTTCTGACGAATCCCGCGTGACGGTGACCGGGGAACGGGCGTTCCCCGGCGCCCGGAAACGTGCCCTCGGAATTGGTCCCACCCCCCGAACTTGGAGAGGCGACATGATCGACTGGCTCACCGACCCGCAGATCTGGGGCGCGCTGCTGACGCTGACGGCGCTCGAGATCGTGCTCGGCATCGACAACGTCATCTTCATCTCGCTGGTCGCCGAGCGGCTGCCCGAGGACCAGCGCGCACGGGCCCGCGCGCTCGGGCTCTCGGCGGCGCTGATCATGCGCCTCGCCCTGCTCGCCGCGATCGCCTGGATCGTCGGGCTGACGGCGCCGGCCTTCACGATATTCGGTATCGCGTTCTCGTGGCGCGACCTGATCCTTTTCGCCGGCGGGCTGTTCCTGCTGGTCAAGGCGACGCTCGAGATCCACCGCTCCGTCGAGGGCGACGAGCATGCGCAAGGCGCCGGCGCCGCCGCCGGCTTCGCCATCGTCATCGCCCAGATCATGCTGCTCGACCTCGTCTTCTCGCTCGACTCGATCATTACCGCCGTCGGCATGACGCAGAACCTGCCGGTGATGTTCATCGCCGTCATCATCGCCGTCGCCGTGATGTTCTTCTCGGCGGCCGCGGTCAGCGCCTTCATCGAGCGCCACCCGACGACGCGCATGCTGGCGCTGAGCTTCCTGTTGCTGGTCGGTGTCGCGCTCGTCGCCGACGGCCTGCATTTCCACATCCCGCGCGGCTACCTCTACTTCGCGATCGCCTTCTCGGCGCTGGTCGAGCTGCTGAACCTCTCGGCCGCCGCACGGCGGAGGCGGGCGCGGCAATCATAGCGCGCCGGCGACGCGGATCGGGTACAGGGGCACACCGGATCGTGCATTCGCCGTGCTCCGGACGAGCCGGCGAGGGCAGGCCGGTCAACGCCGCGGCCGGCTGAAGCTCGCGCGCGCCTCCTCGACCCGCGCCCTGATCACGCAATCCTCGACATGGTCGTTGATCAGCCCCATGGCCTGCATGAAGGCGTAGACCGTGGTCGGCCCGACGAACCTCCAGCCGAGCTTCTTCAAATCCTTCGACAGCGCGACCGACGCTGCCGAAACCGACACCGACTGCGGCTTCGCGAGCTGCTTCGGGTCCGGCTCGTAACGCCAGACGAAGGCGGCCAGCGAGCCTTCCCGCGCGATGAGCTCGCGCGCCCGTTGCGCGTTGTTGACGACCGCCTCGATCTTGCCGCGGTGGCGGACGATGCCCTTGTCCCCGAGCAGGCGATCGATGTCACGCGGCGCGAAGCGCGCGACGCGCTCGAAATCGAAACCGTGAAACGCCGCGCGGAAATTCTCCCGCTTGGCGAGAATGGTGCGCCAGCTCAGCCCGGACTGGAAACCCTCGAGGCTCAGCTTCTCGAACAGGCGGCGATCGTCGCCGACCGGGAACCCCCATTCGCGATCGTGATAGTCGAGAAACTCCGGCGCGGCCGCGCACCAGCTGCACCGCAACTCGCCGTCGGGCCCCTCGATCGTCGCGCTCATGGACCGCCATCCCCCCGTTGCGCCCCCGGCGTGCGGGCACCCTCGCGAAAGATCCGGGGAAGATATCGCCTAACCGAGCAGGAAATCCAGGCGTGCGTCGGCCTTCGATGGCGCGATCTCGACGATCTCGGCCTCGACGATCCGCTCCGCCACGAACGGATCGTCATTCACCCTGCGCTCCAGGTCCGCGCGCGACGTGTCGTGCGCCAGGATCGCCCCGCCGGCATCCGGTTGCAGGCTGCCGGTCAGCAGGAACACGCCGTCATCGAACCCGCGCTTCAGCCACGCCCCGTGGCCGTCCATGAACCGGCCGGCGTTGCCCTTGTTGGCCGAAAATCTGAGGAAGATGATGAACATCGGTTGGGGTCTCCCGCTACGGGGGAATTT
>JBFHDX010000040.1:0-28913 GCA_041584475.1 Alphaproteobacteria bacterium | reverse complement strand
TGTGGTCGAGATGCACCCAGAGCAGGCCCTGGTCCGGCTGCCATTTCTGGATCTCCGGCCATTCGATCGGGCGGCCGCCGCCCTTCCCGTCGAGAATGTAGGCGCAGATCAGGCCGTCCTGTTCGCTCATCGAATGCCTCCGTCGACTGTTCCGCCGGGTAATGCATCGCGAAGACGCCGTCGTGCAGCGCGTCGGTCCCGTTCGATCATCGATCGTAGAGACCGGCCCGCCCGGCGCAAGCCAAAATGGCGGATGCCTTATCGTCGGAGTAGGTGGGCCGGCAGACGGGGCCGGCGCGTCATTCGGCGGGACCCCGGGACTCGGAACGCCGGTGTCCGGACCATTTCGCCGCGATCCACACGATCCCGCCGACCGCCACGAGCAGCGCGACGACCGCGGCCGCCGTCGCCCAGCCGCTCTCCGCTGCGGGCCAGTCGACATAGCGCAGCGCGGGCGCGCGCTCCAGCGTCCAGTGCCAGGCCGTGTGCGCGACGAGGGCCGAGAGAATGCCGACGCCGATACGGCGGAACGTGGCATTCCTGAAGACGAGGGTGGCCGCGGGCAGCACCAGCGCCAGGAACAGGAGCTGGCCGAGCTCGACGCCGACATTGAAGGCCAGCAGCGACGTCAGAAGATGGTCGCCGGCGAACTGCAGATCCTGTCTGAGCGCGAAGGAAAAGCCGAAGCCGTGGATCAGGCCGAAACCGGCGGTCAGCAGCCAGCGCCGGCGCAGAATGCCCGACTCGCCCCCCTGTCTGAGCACGGCGACGATATTCTCCAGCGCCATGTAGACGATCGACACCGCGATCAGGACCTCGACCAGAGGCGGGAACCAGTCGCCGTCCGGGGCCAGGCCCAGCGCCGAGGCGATCAGCGTGATCGAATGGGCGACCGTGAAGGCGGTGACGACCGCAGCCAGGTTCCAGAAATGGCGGAGCCGGAACGGCACGATCAGGCAAAGCAGGAAGAGCAGATGGTCGATGCCGTCGAGTATGTGGTCGAAGCCGAGGCGGACGAAGCTGCGCGCCGCCTGGTGCCAGCGCGGATCGAGCGCCAGCCTGCCGTAGCCGCCGTGGATCTCGTAGGCCCGGACCGAACCGTCCGGCGGCAGGTAGCGGAGAACGAGCTTGAGCCTGCCCGACAGGCCCGGCGCGACCCGAAAATCGAGCGAAAGATCGGACTCGCCGGAGCGGATCGGATACTCCAGGAGAACGTCGAAATAGCCCTGGTTCCAGAACACGGTCGCCGTGGCCGGGAGCGGTGCGCCCTCGATCGCGGCCAGGGCCTGTTCGTAGCTCTCGAAGGAGCGATCGGACGGCTGCGAAATCCGCGCCGCCGCGCGCCGGTGCCGAAGCACGGCGTCGTCTTCGTAGAGCACGAGTTCGCGGGCCGTGACCTCGATCGCGCGATCGAGCGCGTCGTCGATCCGGTCGAGCATCAGATAGCCGGGCCCGCGCTTCGGCAAATTCACGCTCGTCAGCATGATCAGCGGCACGCGCAGGACGACATGCAGCGCCTGCGGCTCGTGCTTGACGAACCCGTTGAGGACGATCTCGTTCGGAATGTCGTGCGCCTCGGCCGTTCCGCTCGAGCCGCCCGGCAAGAGCAGCGAGGCGACGCCCAGACAGGCGGCAAGCATTGTCAGACGGCAAGTCCGGCTCACGAATCCCGATTCCTCTCAAGCATCGACGCCTCCGCACCGACGTGCGAAGGTCGCACGGCTTTGCGACCTCTCCTGCCCTCGCCCGTCGTCGGCACCGAGTGGGATCGTTCGGTCCCACCGGCGCAGGCAACAGGAGGCCCTGCGGCCCCGTTTGCACGGATGCCGCAGGGTCCGCCTCAATGCCTCAGTTTGCCGACGAGGCGATCGTGCGAGGCACTCTAATCGTCATCGTCCTCGTCGCCGGTCCTGCAGCCCTTGGATCCCTTGCGGGTGAATTTCTGGGCCCGTTTGCCGGTATCGACCTCGGCGGTGTACATGGTGCCCTTGGAGTCGATCGCCAGATTGTGCACCCAGTGGAACTGGCCGGCGTTGCGGCCGTTCTGGCCGAAGCTGGCGAGCATCTCGAGGGTTGCCCGATCCAGCGTGTCGACGTGCTGGTTGGAGCCGTCGACATTGTGCAGGCAGCTCTGGCGCTTGTCCGCCGACGTATCGAGATCCCACACGGAACCCGGACCGAGCGTCTGCGCCCGGATGAACTTCTCACCCAGGTAACCGCACTTCCCGACCTCCTGGAACGGGTTGTCGCACGGCAATCCGACGGCGTGCTTGTCGAACACCTGCAGGCGGTCGTTCGGACGGTCGCAGACATAGACAAGATCGTCCTTCGTGATCCGCGCGCAGTGGACCGGATTCCGGAAGTTCACCGGAATCACGCCGGCATCCCGGTCATCCGAATACGGGCCGACCGCATCCGCGGCGCTGTCGTCCACCGGGTTCTGCCCGTAGGCGCCCCAGTGCCGCTTGTACATGCCGGTCTCCGCATCGACGACGACGACGCGGTGATTGCCGTACCCGTCGGCGATGTAGAGCTCGTTGGTCTTGGCGTCGACCTCCATGTCGGCCGGGCGGAACAGCTGCGGCGTCCCGCCCATGCCGCCGGTCATGGCGTTGCTGTCGGGCGCCGTCGACCCCGCCTTGCCGATCTGCAGCAGGAAGGTGCCGTCGGCCGCGAACTTCAGCACGTGCCCGTCCCAGCCGCGGTCGTTGAAGCCGCCGGCGCGGGAGCCGTTGCCGAATCCCTGTGCGGCAAGATAGACGAAGTCGTTGTGGTCGACGTAGATGCCGTGCTCGTTGGCCGGCCATTCGCAGCCATCCGCCACCAGGCAGTTCGGTGCCGGCCAATCCCAGCGCGGGTCCGCACCGGGCGGTCCGCCCCAGGCCTGAAGCAGATTGCCCTTGCGGTCGAACTGCAGCACCGAGGGCGCGGGATAGCAGCACCCCGCGATCGGCCCCGCCGGCCGCTCGTTGCCATAGGTATCGACCGGCATATCCGGCGGATTTCCGTCTTCGCAAAGCCCGGTCACCGGGTTGGGATCGGGATCGCCGTCCGCACAAGCGAGCGCGACCGCATCGGTAGCCCCCGCCTCGTCGCCGGACAGCGATCGTGGCCGCTGGACGATCCAGACATTGTCGTGCCGGTCGACCGCGATGCCTGCCACCTGGCCCATGAGCCAGTTATTCGGCAGCGGCTTCGGCCAGCCTGGGACGACCTTGTATCTCGGGGCCTTGCCCTCGTCGTCGTCGTCGGCGAACGCGGACGTACCCGGAAACGCGAGCAGCAGCGCCAGCGCGGCGACGAGCGCCCCGGCCAGTCTGTATCTCGATCTGTGACTGAAGATTGACATGTCATCCTCCCTCTATGCATTTGAAACGGTAAGCAAAACTCGGTCGTCAGCGGCAAAGCCGAGTTCCCTGCCGGGTGCCTTTCCCGGCCTCGTTTCTTGTAATTTTTCAGACGCTGTGCCCGCGACGACGAATCACGCATCCCCGACATGTGGAGATGGCCGATTCTCTTACCCGATCTTTATGGGACGATTTGATGCGCAACCATGAGGGACCTCCTGCCGTGCGAGTCGGTCCCGGCGGACGCTTCTTCCGCCGTCATGATCGCGCTTTGTTAACCATGCACAATAGCGACGGTTGCACAAATCGTAAAGCGTTTCCCGGTTTCGGTGGTGCAGAGGCGGTGATTTCGGCGCGACGGGCCGATCCGGCCAGTTGCCGGAACGCGATCGGGAAACAACGTTGGCGCCGATCATGGCGCCGTATCGACGGTGCCGCCCGCGTCGGCCGGCGGGATTGCGACGTGGCGGAACCGGTGCGCCTATTTCGTCGTCTTGCGCTGCGCCGCCTCGACGCGGTTGCGCCCGGCCGCCTTCGCCCGGTAGAGCGCCTGGTCCGCCGCCTCGAGGAGCCCGCTGGCGGACGGGCTCGACGTCAGGTCGGCGACGCCGCAGCTGAACGTGACCAGCAGCTGGTCGCCCTCGATGTTGTAGCGCAGGGCGCCGAACGCCTCGCGCACCTCGTCCATGACCCGCGCCGCCTGCGCCACGCCGGTGCCGGCGAGCACCACGGCGAACTCCTCGCCGCCGTAGCGGCCGATGACGTCCGACTTGCGCAGGCGCTGCTGCATCAGTCGTGCCAGGCTCTTGATCACGCGGTCGCCGACTGCGTGCCCGTGCGTGTCGTTGATCTGCTTGAAACGGTCGATGTCGAGCAGCGCCACCGAGAGCTTGCCGCCGGTCCGCTTCGCCCCGGCGAGCGCCATGGTCAGCTGGTCGAGGAACGAGGCCCGGTTCAGGAGTCCGGTGAAGCTGTCGCGCGTCATCAGCGAGCGTAGCGCGCGGGCGCGCTGCGCCCGGCTGACGACCGAGGCGACGAGCTGGTCCAACGCGATCGGCTTGGTCAGGAAATCGTCGCCGCCGAAGCTCATGGCGATCAACTGTTCGTCGATGCGCGCCTCGGTCGACAGAAAGACGATCGGCACGGCGGTGTTGGCATCATCCTGGCGGATGATCTTGGCGAGCTCGATGCCGGTGCACTCCGGCAGGAACACGTCCATGACGATGAGCTCCGGATCGAGCGCCTCCATCTCGTCGAGCAGCCGCCGCGGGTCGTTCACGACGACGGGCCGCATGCCCGCGGACTTGAGCGCCTCGGCATAACTGGCCGCGAGCGTGCGGTCGTCCTCGACGATGAGAACGCGATAGGGATCGCGGTTCGGGATGGTAATGCTATCGAGGCAATCGATCAGCAGGATCGGATCGAACGGCTTGACCAGGTAGTGGTCGGCGCCGGCCCGGATCGCCGTGAGGCGGGCGTCGAAATCGTTGCGGGTCGAGGCGAAGATCAGCGGGATGGCCCTACCCGCGGTCTTGCGCAGCCGTTCGGCCAGCGCGAACCCGGCATCGCGATCGCCGTCGAGCACGATGTCGATCACGACCGCTGCGGGCAGCGTGCGAGCGATCGCCTGCAGCACCGTCCGCGGCCGCGAAAAGCGTTGCACGTCGTAACCGAACAGGGTCAGCTCGCCGGCGATCGTCGCCACCTGCTGCGGGTCGTCCTCGACGAGGAAGATAAGGTTTCCGGCCGCCCCGGCGCGGCTCGCGGAGCCCGTCCGGGCGGCGCGGTCGGGCGCGCCGGCGCGCTCGCGCGCGGCGTGCCGCAGGGACACCAGCAGTTCGGCGACGTGTTTGCGCTGCCGCGCCGTCACCGGCTTTTGCGTCTCGGCGATCGGCGAGACCGCCGCCTCCAGGTCCTGGCCGACCTTGCTGACCGCGGGATAGCCGAACGTGGCGCCGGATCCGGCCAGGCCGTGGACCAGCCGCACCAGCGTCGGCAGATCGTCCGCCGCCGGCTCGCCCGCCTCGACGCGGCGCCAGATATCCGCGATCGACGCGACGTCGCGCGCAAGCCGCTTGCCGAACTGGCGTTGCGTTCGCTTGAGGAAGTCCTTTGTGCGCGTTGCGTGTTCCACTGGCCCTGCTCGGCGGAATGGACCGAGAGCGCCCCCACCCGGGCACGGGCGCGCGCCAAGGTATAGCGGTTCATGATTAATAAAACCTTGCGGCGTCGGGCGCGGTCCGGGCGGCGCGGGCTTTCACCCCGCGGGCGCACGCGGTAGCGTAGACGCCGGCGGACTCGTGTCCGTTCCCCGCTGCGACCGGAGGCGCCCATGCATGCCCTGACGATCGCCGTCCTCCCGGGCGATGGCATCGGCCCGGAGATTACGGCGGCCGCCGTCCGCGTGCTGCGCCACGCGGCCGGCGCGTTCGGCTTCGACCTCGAGCTGCGCGAGGCCGATGTAGGCTTCGCGGCGCTGGAGGCGTCCGGCACGACCTGCCCGGAACCGGTGATCGCCCTGGCGCGCGAGGCCGATGCGGTGATCCTCGGGCCGGTCAGCCACAACGACTATCCGCCGCGCGCGCAAGGCGGCGTCAACCCGTCGGGGACGCTGCGCGTCGCGCTCGACCTGTACGCCAACATCCGGCCCGCGCGCAGCCACCCGGCGGTCGCGTCGCCGACGGCGGCGGAGATCGATCTGGTCATCGTGCGCGAGAACACCGAGGGGTTCTACGCGGACCGCAACATGCCGTCGGGGCCGGCGGAGTTCATGCCCGTGGCCGGCGTCGGCATCGCCATGCGCAAGGTGACGGAACGGGCCTCTCGGCGCATCGCCCTGGCCGCCTTCGACCTGGCATCGCGGCGCCGCAGGCGGGTGGTCGCCGTGCACAAGGCCAACGTCATGCGCCTGACCGACGGCATCTTCCTTGGCGAGACGCGGCGCGTGGCGGAGGCGCATCCGGACATCGACTACGCCGAGATGCTGGTCGATGCGGCCGCCGCGCATCTGATCCGCGACCCCGGCCGCTTCGACGTCATCGTCACCACCAACATGTTCGGCGACATCCTCTCCGACGAGGCGGCGGCACTCGCCGGAGGTCTGGGCCTGGCGGGGTCGCTCAACGCCGGCGACGACCACGCCATGGCGCAGGCGCAGCACGGCTCGGCCCCCGACATCGCCGGCAAGGGCATCGCCAACCCGGCATCGCTCGTGCTGTCGGTGGCGATGCTGCTCGACTGGCTCGGCGGCAGGCACGGCCGCGCCGAGCTCGCCGCCGGCGGGGCGGCCATCTTCCGCGCCGTGGACCGGGTGCTGGCCGAGCCGAAGACGCGCACCCCCGACCTCGGGGGCAGCGCCGGAACCGCCGAGATGGCCGACGCGATCGTCGCCGCGCTCGCCGCCGACGAGGCGGGTGGAAATTAATACGATTTCAAAGTGTTATTATGCAATTAAGCCGGTATTTTAGCTGTTTGATACGGGCCCGGGCGGACGCGCGTCGTGCGCGCAAAGCCGCGCTCCAACTGGGCCCGACGGCGCCGCATCTGTTCAATCTGTCCCCGAAATCGGGCTGCCGCTCGCCTGGCGAGACCGCCCCCCGAAAACGACAAAACCCCGAGGATCCCCCGGGGTTCGATGGTGGGCGCGGCTGGGATTGAACCAGCGACCCCTACGATGTCAACGTAGTGCTCTCCCGCTGAGCTACGCGCCCTGGCCGGACCGGGATGTAGCACCGAACCCTCCGCGAGACAACCCCTTGCGGCCCGCCCGCACGGCGGCGGTCAGGTCGCCAGCAGGTGGGTGACCTGGCGGACGATCTCGTGCAGGTGAAACGGCTTCGAGAACACGCGGACGTCCTTCTCCATGAGGTCGTGCGCGTCCAGCGCCTCGTGCGCGTAGCCGGTGATCAGCAGGATCGGCAGGCGTGGCGACCGGATGCGCGCGGCGCGGGCGAGTTCCAGCCCGCTGACGCCGGGCATGCGGATGTCCGCCAGCAGCAGGTCGTAGTTGTTCTGCTCGATGTTCCTCGCCGCCGAATCGCCGTCGCCGACGGCCACCACATCGTGGCCGGAGCGCGCCAGCGCCACTTCCAGGAACTGACGCATCGCGTCATCGTCTTCCGCAACCAGGATTCGCGCCATTTACCTGTCCCGCTCTGAGTCGGCTCTTCCCGTACCGGCCTTTGCAGCCGCGTGAGCCCCGCTTGACGCGCATTATCGCCGAACAGGCATTGCCAAAGCGTAAATACCTTATGACAAAAGTTTATTACTTTAGCGGCAGGAATGTGGCGCGCGCCCGCCGAACGTCATCCCCACAGGCCCGGTGCCGGCGGCGCGATCTCGCTGCCGCGGAAGGCGAGGCCGTCATCGCGGTCGCGCGCGAGCAGCAACGGACCGTCGAGATCGACGACCGCCGCACCCTGGGCCACGAGGAACGCCGGCGCCATGGCCAGCGACGTCGCCACCATGCAGCCGACCATGATGCCGAGGCCGGCCGCCGCGGCCTCGCGCCGCAGCGCGAGGGCCTCGGTCAGGCCGCCGGTCTTGTCCAGCTTGATGTTGACGAGGTCGTAGCGCCCGACGATCGCGGCGAGGCTCGCCCGGTCGTGACACGATTCGTCGGCGCACACCGGCACCGGCCGCGCGATCTGCGCCAGCGCCGCGTCCCGCCCGGCGGGCAGCGGCTGTTCGATCATCTCGACGCCGAGATCCGCCAGCGCCGCGCAGAACGGCTCGAGCTGGTCGGGGCTCCAGCCCTCGTTGGCATCGACGATGAGGCGCGAGTCCGGGGCGTTGCGGCGGACCGCCGCGACCCGCTCGAGATCGCCCTCGCCGGCGAGCTTGAGCTTGATCAGCGGACGACGCGCCTCGGCCGCGGCGGCACGGCCCATCGCCGCCGCCGTATCGAGCCCCAGCGTGTAGGCGGTCGTCAGTGCCCGCGGCTCGGCCAGGCCCGCCAGTCGCCAGACCGGCACCCCGTATTGCTTGGCCTCGAAGTCCCAGAGCGCGCAATCGAGCGCGTTACGGGCGGCGCCCGGCGGCAGCATCCGTTGCAGCCCGGTGCGGGACAGGCCGTCCGCGATCGCCGGCCCGTGTGCCGCGATCGCCGCGACGACGCCGTCGACGGTCTCGCCGTAGCGCGGGTAGGGGACGCACTCGCCACGTCCCGTGCAACCGTCGTCGCTGATCGTCGCGACGACGATTTCGGCACTCGTTTTCGATCCGCGGGAAATAGCGAACGGCCTGGCCAGCGGCCAGGACTCGCGGTGCACGGTGAGCTCCCGCATCGGCGCCGTCAGGCGAGCCGGTCGACGAGACGCGCGGCGCCATCGCGCCAGGCGTCGACGCAGGGCAGTCCGGTCTCGTCCTCGGCGGCGCGGCAGACCCGCTCCGCTTCCGCCGCATCCAGTCGCGACGTGTTGAAGCCGAGCCCGATGCAGCGGATCTCCGGGTTCGTCAGGCGGCCGGCGGCGAGGTTCGCATCGATGCATTCGCGCAGACCGGGCAACGGGGCCTGCGGCAGCCCGCGCATGTGCGGCCGCCCCGGCTCGTGGCATAGCACGATGGCGTCCGGCTGCGAGCCGTGCAGCAGCCCTAGGCTGACGCCCGCGAACGACGCATGGAACAGCGAGCCCTGGCCCTCGACGATATCCCAGTGGTCGTCGTCATTGTCCGGCGAAAGCCATTCCGCGGCCCCGGATATGAAGTCGGCGACGACCGCGTCGACGGAGACCCCGTCGCCGGCGATGAAGATGCCGGTCTGCCCGGTCGCCCGGAAATCCGCCTTCATCCCGCGCGACCTCATCTCGCGCTCGATGGCGAGGCTGGTGAACATCTTGCCGACCGCGCAATCGGTGCCGACGGTCAACAGCCGCTTGCCGCGCCGCTTCACGCCGGTCGCGACGGCGAACGATCGCGTCGGGTGCCGGACATCGAACAGCCGGCGGCCGTGACGCTCGGCGGCGGCCGCGAGTTCGGGAATGCCGGCGAGCCGGTTGTGCAGGCCGCTCGCGATATCCATGCCGAGCTCGAGCGCCCGCGTCAGCGTCGCCAGCCAGCGCTCCGAGACGATGCCGCCGCGGTTCGCAACGCCGATGACGAGGGTACGGGCGCCCTGCGCGGCCGCCGCCTCCAGCGTCAGCTCGGGGAGATTCAGATCGGCCATGCAGCCGTCGAGCCGCAATTGCCCCAGACACCAGTCGGGACGCCACATGGCGACGCCCGCGGCGGTCTTCGCCGCCAGCTGATCGGGCGCGTCGCCGAGGAACATGAGATAGGGATGCGCGATCGCCAATGCCGCAAGCCTCCAGCGCGTCGGTTACCCGGCGCATGGAACCAAATGACCGGCTTCAAGGCAACCGCCGCCGTAACTGGCACGCATCTTGCTTAAGAAAACCTTGCTCAGCGGAACAACCGCACGCATGGAGATCGACAGTGCCGTATGACGGTCAGGCACAGCTAACCGAGACGAGCCAACCGGGCATTCCGGGTGCAGGGCTGCGCGTCCGCGCGGCGGCCGACCCGGGGACCGTGCTGCGCCGCGAGGCGCGCCGGACCAGCGCCAGCGCCCGTGACCGCATGCGTGAGCTCTTGAGTCACGCGACGGCGGGCGCGTTCGAACTCCACGCCGGAAACCGGTGGGCCGAAAGCCTGACGCAGTTCGAGGATCTCGCGATGGCCCAGCTTCGGGCGATCGCCAATTTCCCGATCGGCAGCCGCGATCCCGCCATCGGGCCGCTGGTCCGCCGCGTCCACGCGAACTTCGTCGCATTTCGCGAGGCCGTGCGGCAGGAGATCATGGCGACGATCGATGCGACCACCGAGCCGGTGACCGTCGACGTCGTGCTGACCCATGTCGAGAGCTGGGCGACGCTGGTGACCGTAAGCCTCGACCGGCTCGAGACCGCGTTGTCCGAACGCTGACCGCTGCCGTCCGGCGGCGTGCGCACCCCCCTCGCCCACACGACCATAGAGCCGACGAACCGCGACACGGCCGCGCGCGACGCACCGTGCGGGCACGCGAATGCGGCCGCGTTGCATGCCGCAACCCGCCTTGCGATCCCGGCCTGCGGATAGCGCCGGCGCCGCGACGAGGCGGACTCGCGAACCGTGGCGACGCGCCGATCAGCGTTGAATATTCACTGTTTTCATAATCTTGCGCGAAACTGGCACGGCAATTGCTCCTCCCAGGTCGTAATTCGAAAAACAGGTATGGGCCGGCGGATCGGTCAGATCGAATGGGAGCGAGACAATGATTGTACAACTGTTCAAGGACACGGACCGACGTGCCGGCGAAACTGCAGCCGCCACGCCCTCGATCCAGCCGAAGGGAACGCGCGAAGTCGCCGCCGCCCCCGTCGCGCAGGACGTGCTCGACCGCTGCAACGCCATGCGCGGCGGCGTGCGGGCGATGCTGCGGCTCGCCGGCGAAGGCGCATTCGATCTCTGGCAGGGTGAGTCGAGAAGCGCCTACCTCGAGCAGTTCGAGACCAAGCTTCGCGAGCAGCGTCGCGCAATGGAATCGATTCATATTGCGGAGAGCGGCGCGGACTACAGTTTCCTCGTTCGCAAGGCGCAAGCCGCCCTCGACGCGTTCGGCGAAACGGTGCGCCGCGAGATCATCGAAGGCGTCGACGCCGGCATGGAGGAACTCGCCTTCTATGCCGCGCTGCGGCGCGTCAAGGACAGCGCCGTGAAAGCGGCGGGCAGCGTCGGCTCGATCCAGCTGGCGGCCGCCTGACGCGAGGCCGCGTCGCGCGACTGGCCGACGACCGAAGACTCCCTTCGATCAAAACCTCAGGACCCAGGGCTGGCCCGGCAGATTTGCCGGGCCAGTTTTTTATGGGGCATTGGGCTCGCTCGGTGCCGCCGTCCCGACGCGCCACCGGATTGTCGGACGATGCCAACCGCAGGCGGCGGCGCCCGGCACGGGCGGCTACAACTTTGCCGACAGTTATTAACGCTTCATTAGAGAATCAATGGAATTTTGAACCCCTGGGGTTGACTCGAAAATGTGAGGGGCTGTCGGCCGTGGGTATCGCACTGACCGTGACAATCGCAACGGCAGGCAAAGCAATGTCCCGTCGGCTGGCGGCAAACCCCTTGTGTCGCCCCGCATCCCGCCAGACGTCTCCCCCCGCGATCGGCTACCGGTCCTGGCGTCGTGTTGCGTGCACGCCGGGGTCGTGCGACCGGGGTCGGCGGCGGCCGGCGCGAATAAGAAACGAATCGGCAGTATTGGAAGGTCAGATGCATGAGAGGAACAGGAGGGTCCGCGCCCCCGACACCTGAGCCTTGCGGTGCCCTGCCGACGCAAGCCGGAACCGGCGAGGCGCGCGGTTCGGCCGGGACGGACAATTCGGTGACGGGTCCCGCAAACCGGGTGCCGGCATCCGCGGCCGCGTCTGCGCGACATCGGACGACCGTGTTCACGGTTCACAACAGCCTGATCGTCATTATCGCCGTCTTCACCGGCATCATCGGCTACTACACGATCGGGCTCACGGTGCATGCCATCGCGAACCGCGACAATGCGGCGAATGCGGCGCGCGCCAACGAGTTGGCCGACCGCGTTCTCGCCGCGACCCGGGCCCTGGCGAGCGAGCGCGAGGTTGCGACGCGCGCCCTGACGAGCCCGGCGCTGGATGCCGGCGCGCGGAATTTGTTGCGGGCGGGAATCGAGCGGGCTCGCGCCATCTCGAGGCCGGCCCTGTCCTCCCTCGCCGACGCGTTGCGCGTCCGCATGGGCGGCGCGCCGTCGGACTCCCTGGCCATCCTCGAACAGCGACTGCAGAAGCTCGACGATTTGCGACGCCGGATCGACGCGGCGGGCGGTGCGGCGACCCCGACGTCGAGGCTCATCGCGAACGAATGGTGGGCGGCGTCGACGGAGGCGATCGAGGCGATGCAGCGGCTGCGCCTGGCAACCGAGTTCCGGCCCGATCGGCGGCTCGATTTCGCGCCGATGTTCGCGCGGATCCAGGAGCACGCCGCCCTGAAGCAGGCGACCTGGGAGATCAGCGAGTTCATGCTGCGCGAGCGCGCATTACTGCTCGACGCCATCGCCGAAGGCAGACGGCTCAGCGATTCGCAAATCGCGTCGCTCGGCCACGTGCAGGGCCGTATCGAGGCCGGATGGGACGCCGCTCGCGCGTATGCGCTGCACCCCACGGCCGACCCGGACATCGTCGCGACGCTGGCGACCGTCCAGCGTCAATATGCGGAGTCGTACGGTCCGCTTCGCGACGAAATCCTGCGCGCCGGGCGAAGCGATGGTGGCTATCGGATCACCGCTTCGTCCTGGCGCGCGAAATCGCAGGAGACCGTGCGCGCGGTCGAGCGGCTCGCGCAGCTCGCGGGCGAGGTGTCGGCGCGGACGGCGCAGGCGGGACTCGCGCGCGGGGCGCGGAACATCGTCATCGACGTATTCCTGATGCTGCTCGGCTTCGCCGCGATCGCCGGTTCGCTGGCGATTCTCGTGTGGCGCATCTCGCGACCGCTGACGGCGCTGACGCGGGCGATGACGGCACTCGCCGCGGGTCGCATGTCGGTCGTGGTTCCGGCGGTCGGACGCCGCGACGAAATCGGCCGGATGGCGGGCGCGGTGCAGGTCTTCAGGGAGAATGCGCGCGCCAAGCAGCAGCTCGAGGCGGCCCGGGCGAGCGACGTCTCGAAGCGCGAGCAACGCCGCGATTTCCTCGACCGGCTGCTGCGCGCGTTTGATGCGGAGGTCGGCGACGTGCTCGGCCGGGTGACGTTGGCCGCGGGCGAGCTCGAGGCTACCGCACAGTCGATGTCGAGCGTCGCCGAACAGGCCAGCGGCCAGGCGAGGACCGTCGCCTCGGCGTCGGACCAGGCGTCGGCGAACGTGCAGATGGTCGCGACCGCCGCCGAACAGCTATCGGCCTCGATCAGCGAGATCGGCCGTCAGGTTGCGCAGTCCGCGAGGATCGCGGACGAGGCGGCGCAGGAAGTCGAGGCGACCAACGTCGTCGTGCAGGGTCTGAACGCGGCCGCGGCAAAGATCGGCGACGTCGTCGACCTGATTTCCGCCATCGCGCGCAAGACCAACCTGCTGGCCCTCAACGCCGCCATCGAGGCGTCACGAGCCGGCGAGGCCGGCCGTGGGTTCGCCGTGGTGGCACAGGAGGTCAAGAGCCTGGCCCAGCAGACCGCCCGCGCGACCGACGACATCTCGCTGCAGATCGCCGCCGTGCAGGACGAAACCGCCAGCGCGGTCGGCGCCTTCGAGCGGATCCTCTTCATCATCAACGATGTCAACGATATCTCGACGACGATCGCTTCCGCCGTCGAGCAGCAGGCCGCATCGACCCGGGAGATCGCCCGCAACGTTCAGCATGCCGCCGCCGGCACGCAGCAAGTGAATGCCACGATCGCCGGCGTGCAGAACGCCGCCGAACGGACCGGCACGGCCTCCGGCGAGGTGCTTGGTGCCGCGGGCAGCCTGTCGCGCGAGGCGGAACTGCTGCGCAGCCAGGTCGACGGCTTCCTTGCCGAAGTCCGCGCCGCCTGATCGTCTGGTTCCCACCCACCCAGACGTCGCGAAGGAGGCGTGGATGTTGGGCGGACCGGTTCTCCCCGCACCGGTCCGCCCATCTCTTTTCACGGCGTGCCGGGCGATCCGCCGTCGCCCGGCCCGCGCGAGGTGACCGACGCAGGCACGGCGCCGCCGCGCGCCAGCAGCCAGGCCACGCCGCCCGGCAGGCTGGCCACGATCTGCGCCACGCCGAACAGGACCGAGACGCTGAACGCCGCGTCGGCGGGGATCGCCGCGAGGCCGAGCGCGACGACCATCAGGCCCTCGCGCAGCCCCCAGCCGCCGACCGCGAGCGGCACGGTCGACAGCAGGATGACCGCCGGCACCAGCACCAGCGACCCGAACAGCCCGAGATCGACGCCGAGGCCGAGCGCGATCACGTAGACCGACAACACGATGAGCCCGTGCACGAGCACCGACAGGCCGAGCACCGGCAACGAGACCGACGGCCGCAGGAACGCGGCGTGGGCGGCGCCCGACAGCGCCGCGACGCCGTCATGCAGGCGGCGCGGCAACCGGCGAAGCGGCAGCAGCCGGACGAGGATCAGCGCCGCGATGCCGGCGGCGCCGGCCAGCAGGATTAACGCGAAGGCGAGGCGCGTCGCCGGATCGCCAACCCGCGCATAAAGCAGAGGCTGGCCGAGCGCGACCAGGATGAACAGCCCGGCGAGCCCGGTGATGCGGTCGAGCACGACGCCGTTGATGCCGGCGTCGAGCGGCAGGCCCGATTCGCTGGCCCGCCAGATCCTTACCGCGTCGCCGCCGATCGTCGACGGCAGCGCATTGTTGAAGAAGTAGCCCTCGAAGAACAACCGGACCGCTCTGGGCAACGCCAATTGGGGTCCGAACAAGCGCATGATCATCCGCCAGCGCCAACCGGCGACGAGGCAGTGCAGCATCAGCAGCGCAATCGACAGGATCGCGGCCAGCGGCGACAACCCGGCAACGCGGTCGCCGACGAGGCCGAGATCGACGCCACGCAGGACGAGCGCGATCAGGGCGACGGTCACCGCCGCCTTGAACGCCAGACCGGCCCATCGTCGCGTCACCGCGGCGGTCATCGAGTCATCTGCGCTGCCATGCCACGGATGACATAGCCCGTCCCGGCGGCGCCGCGCAACCGAGCGCCGATCCCCGAAGATTGACAAGCCGCAGGCGGCATCCCATGCTGCTTTTCGAATACAGGACCGGGGTGTTCCCCTCGCGCCGCCTTCGCGGTGCAGGCGGGAGCTGAGAGCAGACCCGTCGAACCTGATCTGGATCATGCCAGCGCAGGGAGATACAGCGATGAACACCAGTACGCCCCGTCGGGCGGTTTCCGCGCTTCTTATTGTCGTCCTTTCGGCCGCGGCCGCGCTGGCCGCGTCGCCGCGAATACCCGTACTCGTGCCGATCACCGGGTTCCTCTCGCTCGAAGGCACGGCGCAGCGCAACGGCGCCGTCCTCGCGCTGGAGACACCGCCGGCGGGCGTCGCCGTCGGCTACGAGGTCGCCGACACCGGCACCTCGCCCGAGGTGGCGGTGAACGCGATGGAGCGCGCGTTGCGCGACGAGGGCGTCGCGGCGATCGTCGCCCCGATCCTCGGCACGCAGATGCTCGCCATGCTGCCGCTGGCCGCGGAGTACGAGGTGCCGCTCGTCACCATCTCGGGCACCGCGAAGCTGACCGAGATGGGGAATCCGTGGATTTTCCGCTTCTTCCCCGGCGACGCGGTGACCAAGGTCGCGCATGGCCGCTTCGTCGTCGAGGAGCTGGGTGCCCGGCGGCCGGCCATCCTTTACCAGACCACCGCCTATGGGCAGAGCGGACACGGGCATCTGGCGTCGACGTTTCGATCGTTCGGCGTCGCAGCGGTGTACGAGGAGGGACTCGACGTCTCGGTCAAGGACATGACGCCGGTGCTGACCAAGGCGATGAATGCCGGGCCCGACGTGCTCGTGCTGCACCTGCATTCGGGGCCGACCGCGCTTCTCGTTCGCCAGGCCCGGGCGCTGGGCATCACGCTTCCCGTCGTCGCGGGCTCGGCGATGCACCAGCCGACCACCGCCGCGCTGCTCGAGCCGGCGGAGTTGCGCGACGTTTGCGCCGAGAGCGGCTCCTCGCCGGTGTCCGGGGGCTCGCCGGAGATGGAGCGCTTCGTCGCCGCCTATCGCGGCCGTTTCGGCAGCGAGCCGGATGCCTTCGCACTCGCCCAGTACGACGCCACGCGCATGGTGCTCGCGGCGCTGGCCGACGGCGCCTCGTCGCCGCACGCGGTTCGCGACTGGCTGGCGGCGCACGACTTCGCCGGCCTCGCCATGACGTATCGCTCCGACGGGCGGGGCAACATGGCGCACGACGCGGTGATCGTGTGCTACGACGGCAAGAGCCGGGTCCCGCGCATCGCGAAGCGTTACGAGGGGGTCGACTTGGCCAACTGATCGCGGCCATGCGGCGAGACCGACCTTGGACGTTCTGCAACTCGCGATAAACGGACTCGCCCTCGGCGCAGCGTACGCGCTCGTCGCGCTGGGGTTCGTGCTCATCCTCAACGCCACCAGCGCGGTCAACTTCGCCCAGGGCGATCTGGTGGCGGCCGGCGGCTTCGCCGCGGTCGCGATCGCCGGGCTCGTCCCGGCGCCGGGAATCGTCCTGCTGCCGCTCGTCGTCATGCTGATGGCCGCCGTCGGGCTCGTCGTCTGCGCCCTCGCCTACTGGCCGCTGCGCGACCGGCCGCCGGTCGCGGTGTTCATCAGCACGATCGCCGTCGGCATCATCATCCAGAACGGCCTCAACGGCCTGTTCGGTGCGGAGCCGCGCACGGTACCGCCGGTCATCGCCGGCGGTCACCTCAAGGTTCTCGGGCTGGTGGTCGCCCATCAGTCGCTGGCGATCGTCGCAGTCGCGGCGATTCTGGTCACCGCCGTCCACATCTTCCTCGCCCGCACCCAGGCCGGCCGCATGATGCGCGCGACGGCCCAGGATCGCCCCGTTGCAGCGGCGCTCGGCGTGCCGGTCGCCGCCATGGTGGCGCTCACGTTCGCGCTCGCGGCGGCGCTCGCGGGGACCGCCGGCCTGTTGCTGGCCAACCAGTATTTCGTGACGCCGACCGACGGCACCAATTTCATCGTCAAGGCATACATCGCCGTCGTCATCGGCGGCTGGGGCCGGGTCGGGGGGGCGCTGGCCGGCGCCCTGCTGGTCGCGCTGTTCGAGACCATCGTCGCCGCCTGGGCCGGCCACAGCGTCGCCATGGCCTTGCTCTATGGCGCGCTCCTCGTCATTCTCGTCGTGCGGCCGCAGGGCCTGTTCGGCGAGCCGGTCGGCCGCCGCGCATGAGCGCGGCTACCCGCATCGCCGCCTGGCTCGGGCGCGACCTCAACGCGCCGCTCGCGCTCGGCACGGTGGCACTGGTCGCCTGGCCGCTGATCGGCGGCGATGCCTACACGCTGCGGCTGCTGACCATCGCCGGCATCTATGCGCTGGCCGCGCTCGGTTATCAGTTCATCTTCGGCCACGCCGGGGCGCTCTCGCTCGCCCAAGGCGCGTTCTTCGGCATCGGCGCCTATGTCGCCGGGATCCTCTCCGTGCGCACCGGCGCCGGGTTCGAGATCACGCTGCCCGCGTCGATCCTGGTGACGGCCGGCGTCGCCTGCGCGGTGGCGCTCCCGGTGCTGCGCCTGCAGTCGCATTACTTCGCGCTGGCCACGCTGGGCATCGCCCAGGTCGTCCTGCTGCTCGCCGTCAACTGGGTGACGGTAACCGGCGGCGCGAACGGCATCGCCGGGATCCCGGCGCTCGAACTGTTCGGCTGGAGCGTCGGCCGTGGCTGGCCGATGCTGGTGCTGGTATGGAGCATCGTCGCCGCCGGCGCGCTCCTGGCGCGGCGGCTGATACGGGGTCTGGCGGGCCCGGCGCTGGCGCTGTTGCGCGAACAGCCGCTGGCGGCGGACGCGGCGGGGCTGGATGCCGGCCGGCTGCGTCTCGTCGCCTTCGTGATGAGCGCGATCTATGGCGGCGTGGCAGGGGCGCTCCAGGTGCACACGGTGCGCGTCGTCTCGCCCGAGGTCCTCGAGTTTCCGGTCATGGTCGCCCTGCTCGCCATCGTCGTCATCGGCGGCCGCACGAGTGCCGCCGGCGCGATCCTCGGCGCCATCCTGCTGATCCACCTGCCGGAGTGGTTCCGGCCGCTCGAGAAGTACTATCTGCTGGCCTACGGCGTCGCCTTGCTGGCGACGATCGTTGCGGCACCATGGGGCCTGATCGGCGCGGCGCGGCGGTTGCGGGCGCGGCTGTTCCCGGAAGCGCCGCCGGCGCCGCCCGCGGCGCGGGCCGTCGCGCCCCGGCCGGCCCGGGCAGCGCTCGAAATCCGCGCGCTCGTCAAGCATTTCGGAGGCGTCGAGGCGATCGACGGCGTCGATCTCGTGGTTGCGCCGGGTGCGTCGATCGGCATCATCGGGGCGAACGGATCGGGCAAGACGACGCTGCTGAACCTCATCGCCGGAGCGGAGCGGCCGGACTCCGGGCGCATCGACTGGGGTGGGCGCGACATCGCCGGCATGCGTCCGGGCCTCATCGCCGCCGCCGGCATCGCCCGCACCTTCCAGGGTGTCAAACTGGTCGACGATCTCAGCGTGCTCGACAATGTCGCGGCGGGTCGCTGGCGCGGCTGGCGCGACGCGAGCCTCGCGCTAGCGCACGGCGAAGCGATGGCGCTGCTCGATCGGGTCGGGCTCGGCGCCGACCCGTGGCAGCCCTGCGGCGCGTTGCCCCCGGGGCTGCGCCGCCGGGTCGAGATCGCGCGCGCCCTCATCGGCCGACCGTCGATGCTGCTGCTCGACGAACCGGCCGCCGGCCTGACCGGCGCCGAACGCCAGGAGCTGGCGGCGCTGTTGCGGGCGCTCGCGGGCGACGGGCTGACGCTGATCGTCGTCGAGCACGACCTCGAATTTCTCGAAGGCGTGGCGGAACGCCTGATCTGCCTCGAGCGTGGCCGCATCATCGCCGACGGAACGGCGGCGGACATCCGTCGCGATCCGGCGGTGATCGCCGCCTGGCTCGGCAGCGTACCCGCCACGACGCCGGCAGGGGGCTGAGGCCGTGCTCGAGATCGAAGGCCTCTCGGTGATGCACGGCGCCACGCGCGCGGTGACCGGGCTGTCGCTGTCGGTCGCGTCCGGCGAGGTGGTGGCGCTGATCGGCGCCAACGGGGCCGGCAAGTCCTCCGTCCTGAACGCGGTCATCGGCCTCGCCGGCACGACGCAGGGCGAGATCCGGGCGGCCGGGCACACCCTGGCCGGGCTGTCGCCGCAGCGCCGCGCGCGCCTCGGTATCGGCTACGTGCCGGAAGGCCGACGCGTGTTCGCCGGCATGACCGCAGAGGAGAACCTGTTCGTCGCCTGCCGCGCCGGGGCCCGGCAACGCCGCGACCGCGCGGCGGCGATGTACGAGCTGTTTCCGCAACTCGGCGAGCGACGACACGCGGCGGCATGGCAGCTATCGGGGGGTGAACAGCAGATGCTCGCGATCGCCCGCGCCCTGATGTCGGAGCCCGGGCTCCTGCTGGTCGACGAGCCGACGCTCGGACTGGCGCCGGCGCTGCTGCAAACCGTGACCGCGGCGCTGCGCCGGATCGCCGCGGAAGGCGCCGCCGTGCTGCTCGCGGAACAGAACGCCCGGGCGGCGCTCGCCGCCTGCGACCGCGCGCTGGTGATGCGGCTCGGACGGGTCGAGAGCGAAGGCACCGCGCAGTCGCTCGCCGGTGACGAGCGGCTGCTGGCGCTCATGATGGGTGGCTAGGCCGACCGCTATTCCTTGACGTCCGCGGCGACGCGCATGCGGACGATCCGATCCGGGTCCTGCACCATGCCGTTGTTCGCGGACGAGCCCTTCTTGATGCCGTCCACATGCTCCATCCCCGAGACGACCTGACCCCACACGGTGTACTGACCGTTGAGGTGTCCCGCCGGTGTGTAGACGATGAAGAACTGGCTGTCGGCGCTGTTCGGATCGCGCGCGCGCGCCATCGAAACGGTCCCCCGCACGTGCGGCACTTTGGAGAATTCGGCCTCCAGGTTGGTTCCCGATCCGCCCATGCCGGTGCCGGTCGGATCACCGGTCTGCGCCATGAAGCCCTCGATGACGCGATGGAACACCACCCCGTCGTAGAAGCCTTCGCGCGTCAGTTCCTTGATCCGCGCAACATGTTTCGGGGCCACGTCGGGCAGCAACTCGATCACCACGCGACCGCTCTCGAGATCGAGATAGAGCGTGTTCTCCGGGTCGGCCGCGTTGCCGCTACCGGCGGCGACGGCGTTCAGGGTCAACCCGAGGGTCGAAATCAGCCATTTCTTCAACGGAATCATCTCCCGATCTTTGCTTTGCAGGATGGCTCGTCCAGGTTCGGCCGCACTCTAGCGATAGCGGCCGGCCATTGCATCCCCGGATTGCGCTAAAATTACGCCGCCTTGTCCGGGAACAGGGCGCGCAGCCCCTCGGACGTCGCCTCGCTGATGCCGCGCTCGGTTATCAGGCCGGTGACCAGCCGCGCCGGCGTCACGTCGAACGCCGGGTTCGCGACCGCGCTTCCGGGCGGGACCACCGCGACCGTCGTCGGCACCCCCTCCGGGCCGCGCCCGGTCACCGTCGCGACCTCGTCGGCAGCACGTTCCTCGATGGGGATCTCCCGGACGCCGTCCCGCACGGTCCAGTCGATCGTCGGCGACGGCAGCGCGACGTAGAACGGCACACCGTTGTCGTGCGCCGCCAGCGCCTTCAGATAGGTGCCGATCTTGTTGGCGACGTCGCCGCTGGCGGTGACCCGGTCGGTCCCGGTGACCACGAGGTCGACCCGGCCGTGCTGCAGCAGATGGCCGCCGGCATTGTCCGCGATGTAGGTGTGCGGCACGCCGTGGTGGCCGAGTTCCCAGGCGGTCAGCCCGCCCTGCACGCGCGGCCGCGTCTCGTCGACCCAGACATGGACGTCGATGCCCTCGTCGTGCGCCAGGTAGATCGGCGCGGTGGCGGTGCCCCAGTCGACCGTCGCCAGCCAGCCTGCGTTGCAATGCGTCAGGATGTTGACCGGCCTGTCCGGCTGCCGCTCGGCGACCGCCCTGATCAGCGTCAGCCCGTGGCCGCCGATCGCGCGGTTGATCTCGACATCCTCGTCGCAGATCGCCGCTGCCCTCTCCCACGCCGCTTGCGGCCGGGCCTCGGCGCGCAGCGGCTGCAGGAGCCTGTGCATACCGTCGAGCGCCCAGCGGAGATTGACCGCCGTCGGTCGCGTCGCAGCCAGCACCTGCGCCGCCTCGGCCAGGTTTTCGTCCGATGGATCGGCGAGCATCGCCAGCGCCACGCCGTACGCCGCGGTGGCACCGATCAGCGGGGCCCCACGGACCTGCATGACGCGGATCGCGTGCGCCGCCTCCGCCATCGTCGTCAGCCGCAGCACCGCGAACTCGTGCGGCAGGCGCGTCTGGTCGATGATCTCGACCGAACGCCCGTCGGCGTGTGGCCAGATGCTGCGGTAGTGCCTGCCGTCGATCTTCATGACCGTTGTTCTAGACCGCGGCCGACGTCACGGCAACGCCGTCACGCCGCCGTCGACGATCAGCTCGGTGCCGGTGATGAAACCGGCCCGGTCCGAGAGCAGGAACAGGATCGCGTCGGCGACGTCCTCCGGCTCGCCGACGCGGCCGAGCGGAACCGCCTTGGCCGCTTGGGCCAGCGCCGCGGCATCGTCTTGCCATTGCGGCTGCATGCCCGTCCGCGTCTGGCCGGGCAGGACGCAGTTGGCGCGGATGCCCTCGGCGGCATACTGGATGGCAATCGAGCGGGTCAGCGCGATGACGCCGGCCTTGGCCGCCTGGTACGCATCCTGCGGGACGGGATCGCCGCGCAGGCACTGAATCGTCGAGACGTTGACGATCGAGCCCCCGCCGGCGGCGCGCATCTTCGGCACCGCCGCCTTAAGGGTCAGCACGGCGGCTCTCAGGTTGATGTCGACGACGCGGTCCCAGACGGCGAGATCGATGTCGACGGCCCCGACGTCCCGGCCGCGCCACAGGACGCCGGCGGCGTTGACCAGATGGTCGACCGCATCGAGACCGCCGATCGCCTGCGCGACGAAGCCGGCATCGGTCACGTCGCCCTGCCGGTAGACCGCGGACCCGGCGCCCGCGGGCAACGGCGGCGGATCCTTCAGATCGATCATGGTGACCGCGGCGCCCTCGGCGACGAGCATGCAGGCAACGGAATAGCCGATCCCGCCGGCCGCGCCGGTGACCACGGCGGATCGTGCCTCGAACCCGGACATCATCCTGCGCCCACTCCTTCAGGCGAGGTCCATCACAGCGGGTTTCGCGGCCGCGGGCAAGCGCGTCGTCCGCGGACACGGAGGTCTCGGCGTGCCGCCCGCGAGCGCACGACGTCATCCGCCGCGGCGGCGCGGCGCGCGGCGGGAGGAGGCTGCCGCCCGAGGCGGAGTCTAGTCCGGCGTGTCGTGCGGCCGGTGCAACAGATGCAGATATCCGGCGTTGGGACAGAACGCCGGCACGGCCGGCGCCGCTTTGCCCATCGCCAGCCAGGCATCGCACTCCTTGGTGCTGCTGCACACGAGGCACAGCCGTTCCGCCGTCGGCAGATGAAGCGCGACGTCGGAATAACGGATGTCGTAGAGCGTCAGACCGAGACGATCCGCCATCTTCGGGAAGCGCGCGGGATGTTCCTTCAACCGGTAATGGCTGAACAGGACGCGCGCCGTCCATGCGGCGACGACCAGCAGCGCGGCGGCGAACACTAAGGCCATGATTTCCATGACGTTCCAACCCTCACAAGGTAGCGATCGCGTCGTCGCGCCGAGTATGCTCCCGGCCGATACCTGCGTATTTGACATGGATCAACCGCCCGCGATGCCGCGCGGCGGAGCCGTCACGCCTTGAGGCGCGCACCGTCGGGATCGTAGAGCGGCTTCAGGAACACGTCGCACGCCACGCGCTCGGTGGCGACCTCCAGCTCGTAGCTGCCGGACATCACGTAATCCGCATCGACGCCCGCCGCCCGGCGCACGTAGCCGTATCCAATGTTGGAGCCGACGGTGTAACCCCAGCCGCCGCTGGCGAGCCAGCCGACCCGCTCGCCGTCGCGAAAGATCGTCTCGCGTCCGAGCAGCACGACCGCGGGGTCGGCAACGGTGAACCCGGCGAGCAGCTTCCCGACCCCCGCATCGCGCTGCGCCCGCAGCGCCTCGCGCCCGAGGAACGGGCTGTCCGATGCCAGCTTCACACCCCCGACGAGCCCGGCCTCGAGCGGCGTATAGTCCGGACCGATGTCGGCGCCCCAGGCGCGATAGCCTTTTTCCAGCCGCAGGCTCTCGATGGCCCGGTAACCGGCGTTGGCGAGGCCGTGCGGCGCGCCCGCCGCCACGAGGCTGTCGTAGACCGTGACGGCGCCCTCGGCGGGCACGTGCAGTTCCCATCCGAGCTCGCCGACATAGGACAGGCGCAGCGCCAGCACCGGGATGCCGGCGATGCGGACGTCCCGTACGGTCCGGAACGGGAATGCCTCGTTCGATACGTCTTCGCGCGTCACCGCGGACAGCACGTCGCGCGCCCGCGGGCCCATCAGCGACAGCACCGCCCGGGACGAAGTCACGTCGAGCAGTCGGGCCTCGAGGCCGGCGGGTATGTTACGCCGAATCCAGTCGAAATCGTGCGTCGCGAAGCCGGTGCCCGTCGTGATGTAGAAGCGGTCGCCGTCGAGCCGCGCCACCGTCAGATCGCATTCGATGCCGCCGCGCGCATTCAGCATCTGCGTGTAGACCAGCCTGCCCGGGGTCCGCGCGACGTCGCCGGCGCAGATCCATTGCAATGCCGCCTCGGCATCGTCGCCGACCAGCAGGAACTTGGCGAACGACGACTGGTCGAAGAGGGCGACGCGCTCGCGCGCCGCGCGGTGCTCCTCGCCGACCGGGCCAAACCAGTTCTGCCGGGCGAAGCCGTACTCGTCGCGCCGGGTCACGCCGGCCGGCGCGAACCAGTTGGGCCGCTCCCAGCCGAGCTTTTCGCCGAACACCGCCCCGGCCCCGGCGAGCCGGCCATAGAGCGGCGAGCGCCGCAGCGGGCGACCGCTTTCGTGCTCTTCGAAAGGCCAAGCGATGGCATAATGCTTGCCGTACATCTCGAGCGTGCGCGCGCGTACCCAGTCGGTGTCGCCATGTGGCTGGCCGAAGCGCCTGATATCGACCGGCCACAAGTCGTAGGGCGGCTCGCCGCCGACCACCCATTCCGCCAGTGCCTTGCCGGCGCCGCCCGCCGAGGCGATGCCGAAGGCGTTGAATCCGGCGCCGACGAAGAACCCGCGGCATTCCGGCGCCTCGCCGAGGATGAAATTGCCGTCCGGGGTGAAGCTCTCGGGCCCGTTGACGAGCTGCCTGACCCCGGCCGTGCGCAGCGCGGGGACGCGGCCGAGCGCCCGCTCCATCATCGGCTCGAAATGGTCCCAATCGGCGTCGAGCAGCGAGAAGCGGAAATCCGCCGGGACGCCGTCCTCGGCCCAGGCAATCGGGTTCGGCTCGTAGCCGCCCATCACGAGGCCGCCCACCTCCTCCTTGTAATAGGTCAGCCGGTCGGGATCGCGCAGCGTCGGCAGGTCGCGCGGCACCCCGTCGATCGGCTCGGTGATCAGATACTGGTGGCGGACCGAGACCAGCGGCACGGCCACGCCGGCCATGCGGCCGACCTCGTTCGCCCATTGCCCGGCGCAGTTGACCGCCGCTTCGCAGGCGATGCGGCCGTTCGCGGTCAGCACGGCGGTGACACGCCCGCGAGCGATCTCGAAGCCGGTCACGCGTGTGCCCTGGACGATGGTCACGCCGGCGCCGCGCGCGCCCTTTGCCAGCGCCTGCGTGATGTCGGACGGGCTCGCCTGGCCGTCGGTCGGCAGGAACGCGGCGCCGACGACGTCGGACGCGTCCATGATCGGCCACAGCCGCCTCGCCTGCTCCGCCGACAGCAGTTCCATCTCGAGCCCGAAGCTGCGCGCCATCGTCGCCTGGCGCCTGAGCTCGATCCAGCGCTCTTCCGTGCAGGCAAGCCGCAACCCGCCGGTCATGCGCCAGCCGGTGGCCTGGCCGGTTTCCTTCTCGAGCCGGTCGTACAGGGCGACCGATTGGCCGAGCAGCTGCGTGATATTGGGGCTGCTGCGCAGCTGCCCGACGAGACCGGCGGCGTGCCAGGTCGAGCCGCAGGTGAGCTCGCCGGCCTCGACGAGGACGGTGTCGGTCCAGCCCTCGCGCGCCAGATGGTAGGCGGTGGCACAGCCGACGATGCCGCCGCCGATAACCACCGCCCTGGCCTGGCTCGGAAGCGTGACCATCGCGGCGTCACATCGCCGTGAGACTGCCGTAGGCGCGCTCGAAACGGTCCAGGTTCTGGCGCGTGTAGACCCGGTAGTCGAAGTCGAGGGACGAGTGGATCTCCGAGACCATGCTCCACATCGCCTCGCGCAGCAGCGACGCGCATTTCATCGCCGCGTAGCGCCGCCGCAGACCATCGTCCGGCGGCCCGCCGAAATAGGCGTCGAGTAGCCGCTCCTCCATGTCCGGCGTGAATTCGCTGTTCGAGGCGAGATTTGCCAGATCGAACAGCGGGCTGTTGAAGCCGGCGTAGTCCCAGTCGAGGAGCCACAGCCGCTCGCCGTCGTCGATGAAGTTCGCCGCCAGCAGGTCGTTGTGGCCGAAGACCGGTTCGATCGCGCCGACCTCTTCCTCGAGTTCTTCCGCGATCGCCATCAGCCGGGGCAGCTCGCCGATCATGCGGCTGCCGCCTTCGCGCAGCGTGCCGGCATAGTCGCGCAGCACGTGGAAGACCCAGAAAATCTGCACGGGCCCGCGCAGAAATTTCGGGACCTCGCGGTGCACGCGTCGGACAATGTCGACGATCCGCGCCAGGTTTTCGGGGCGCCGCACGTCCTCGGCCGCAAGCGTCTTGCCCTCGACGAAGCGCAGCACGAGCGCGCCCGGCTCCCAATAGACGACCTCGGGCGATATGCCGGCGGCATGGGCGGCGCGGCTCGCCGCCAGCTCGTTGAAGCGCATAACGTGGTGCAGCGGGATATCGCCGCCGATCCGGACGACGCACCTGTCGCCGGCATCCTCGACCACGAAGTTCACGTTGGTGATGCCGCCGGACAGCGGCTGCGGATCGACCCTGCCGGACCAGCAGGGAAGTCCTGCGGCGCGTTTCCTCGCGTCCTCGCTAATTGCCATCGTCGGTCCCGGCTTCTCCCTGAGGGCGAGATTGCCGCACGCGCCGCCGCCCGGCAACAGGGGCGTCGCGGGGGGGCGGACCGACGCCGGCTGCCCGGGACCGCGACGACAGTGATGATTGCCGGCGCGGGAAGCCCTATCATTGGCCCGGGAAGACGGCGCGGCGGCGCATCCGCCGCGCCGAGAGAGCGGGAGCCATGACCGACACCGGCCGCGATCTGGCGTCGTTGCGCGAGGAGATCCGCCGGCACTATCTGCCGGACGAGGAATCGGTGGTGCGGCGCCTCGCCGGCACCGCCGGCATGAACAAGGCCGCGCGCGGACGGGCGAGCGGCGAGGCGGCGACGCTCGTCGCCGCGCTGCGCGAGGAATCGCGTGCCGGCCTGATGGAGAGTTTTCTCGCCGAATACGGCCTCAGCACCGAGGAGGGCGTGGCGCTGATGTGCCTCGCCGAGGCCCTCTTGCGGGTACCGGACGAAACGAACATCGACGCGCTTATCCGCGACAAGATCGGCCCCGCGGACTGGGGTCGGCACATCGGCCGCTCGAGCTCGCCGCTGGTCAACGCCTCGACCTGGGGCCTGATGCTGACGGGCAAGGTCGTCGGTCGTGGCAAGACGACCGAGTGGGACGTCCTGGGCACGTTGCAGGCGCTGGTTCGCCGACTCGGCGAGCCGCTGATCCGGGCCGCGGTCGGCGAAGCGATGAAGGTCATGGGCCACCAGTTCGTGCTCGGTCGCAACATCGACGAGGCGATGGAACGCGCCTCGAACATGGAGGCGAAGGGTTACACCTATTCCTACGACATGCTGGGCGAGGCGGCGCGCACCGGCGAGGACGCGCGGCGCTATTTCCTGTCCTACTCGCGTGCGCTTGCGGCGATCGCCACGGGCGCGGTACATGACGGCGTCCACGCCAATCCCGGGCTCTCCGTCAAGCTGTCGGCGCTGCATCCGAGATACGAGTATGGCCAGCGCAAGCGCGTCATGGACGAGCTGGTGCCGCGGGTCCTGGCGCTGGCGCTGCACGCGAAGAACGCGCGCATGGGGCTGAACATCGACGCCGAGGAGGCGGACAGGCTCGACATCTCGCTCGACGTGGTCGAAGCCGTGCTGGGCAGTCGCGACCTCGACGGCTGGGATGGTTTCGGCGTCGTCGTCCAGACCTATGGGCCCCGCGCCCCGCACGTCATCGACTGGCTGCACGCGCTGGCCGCGCGGCTCGACCGGCGCATCACCGTGCGGCTGGTCAAGGGCGCCTACTGGGATGCCGAGGTCAAGCGGGCCCAGGTCATGGGGCTATCCGGCTATCCCGTCTTCACGCGCAAGGTGTCGAGCGACGTCGCCTATCTAGGCTGCGCCCGCATGCTGCTCGAGCGGGCGGACCGGATCTACCCGCAATTCGCCACGCACAACGCGCACAGCGCGGCGGCGATCGTCGAGATGGCGGGCGATTTCGACGGTTTCGAGTTCCAGCGGCTGCACGGCATGGGCGAGCCGCTGCACGATCTGCTGCGCGAGCGGCACGGGCGGCGTTGCCGGATCTACGCGCCGGTCGGCGTGCATCGCGACCTGCTCGCCTATCTCGTGCGCCGGTTGCTCGAGAACGGCGCCAACAGCTCGTTCGTGAACCAGGTGCTCAACGGCGACATTCCGGTCGAGGAGATCGCCCACGACCCGCTCGACACGCTGGCGGCGCTGCGCGACGTGCGCAATCCGCGGATCCCGCTGCCGCCGCAGATCTACGGCGAGGCGCGGCGCAACGCGAAAGGCTGGGACCTAACCGATCCGGTGACCGTGGCGGACCTCGACGCCGCGCGCAACGCCTTCGCGGACAGCAGCTGGATAGCGGCGCCGATCGTCGATGGCGAGCAGCTCGACGGCGACCACCGGTCCGTCGTCAATCCGACGAACAACGCGGACGTCGTCGGCGAGACCGTCGAGGCCGACGAGGCCGCCGTCACCCGCGCGCTCGACTGCGCGGACGCGGCGGTCGCGGGCTGGCGCGACCGTCCCGCGGCGGAACGCGCCGCGATCGTCGACAGGATCGCCGACCTTTACGAGGCGAACGCGCCCGAACTGATGGCCCTGGCCGCGCGCGAGGCGGGGAAGACGCTGCTCGATGGCGTTGCCGAGGTGCGCGAGGCGGTGGACTTCTGCCGCTACTACGCGATGGAGGCGCGGCGCCGCTTCGCCGATGGCGGACGCATCGGGCGCGGTGTCTTCGTCTGCATCTCGCCGTGGAATTTCCCGCTTGCGATCTTCACAGGCCAGATCGTCGCGGCGCTGGTGGCCGGCAATCCGGTGATCGCGAAACCGGCCGAGCAGACGCCGCTGATCGCGGCGCGTGCGGTGCAGCTCATGCACGCGGCCGGCATCCCTGGCGACGCCCTGCACCTGCTGCCCGGCGACGGCCCGTCGGTCGGCGGGCCGCTCGTCGCCGACCCGCGCATCGCCGGCGTTTGCTTCACCGGCTCGACCGAGACCGCCCGCGCCATCCACCGCGCGATGGCGGGTGCCGGCAATGCCGACGCGCCGCTGATCGCGGAGACCGGCGGTCTCAACGCGATGATCGTCGACTCGACCGCACTGCACGAGCAGGCGGTGCGGGACATCGTCGCCTCGACCTTCCAGAGCGCCGGCCAGCGCTGTTCCGCCCTGCGCATCCTGTGCGTTCAGGAGGAGGTCGCCGACGATCTTCTGAAGATGCTGGCGGGCGCGATGCGTGAGCTTCGCGTCGGCGACCCCTGGCAGCTGTCGACCGATG
>JBFHDX010000039.1:0-29219 GCA_041584475.1 Alphaproteobacteria bacterium | reverse complement strand
GGCGACCCCAACGGGATTCGAACCCGTGTTGCCGGCGTGAAAGGCCGGTGTCCTAGGCCTCTAGACGATGGGGTCGTGGGGCGATCATGTACTGTGCCGTCGGCGCGAGGTCAAGCCCACTCGCCGCGGCGCACGGCCCGCCGCGGCGCTAGAAAAGCCGCTCCTCGTAGCGCAGCTCGCCGTCGACGAGCACCCCCTTGATGCCGGCATTGCCCCAACGGTCGACCGCGACCAGGATCGAGACGACGCCGTCGCCCGGGCGTTCCAGCGCGCGGCCTTCGCCCTCGGGCACGAAATAGTTCTCGATGCCGTAGCGCACCTGCAACCCATTGAACGATCCGCCGCCGGCCGGATCCCACACGCGGTTCCCGGCGCCGCCGCCTCTGACCCGGCCGCGGATGACGACGTCGCCGGGCTGCGCCGCCGGCGCCTCGGCATGGATCGACACCGGCTCCCAGTAGCGTTCGCGCTTGCGCAGCCGGACATGGATCGTGTCGTTGCGGGCGAAAAGGTCGGTCTCGGGAAAGTCGTCGCGGCGCAACGCGCCGATCGCGTAATTCAGCCGCACGTAATCGCCGCGGAACAGCGAACGCGGATCGATCGGCTGGGTTTCCAGCAACACCGGTACGCCGGTCGTCAGCGTGTACTGCTTCATCGCGACCATGGCGGCGAGGGCGGCCGTCTGCAGCACGGCGACGACGGCGATCAGCGTCTGGCGCCGGGTCATGCGACACTCCCGTCGTCGCCGCCGGCCATGCGGGCCGTCAACCGCCGCCGCTGCCGCTCGAGCGCGAAACCGCCGACGACCAGGATTGCGCCGCCGCCCATGAAGAACAGCGAGCGGTCCATGAGCGACCAGAAGCGGTCGAAATACAGCGCCAGCACGCCGAGGCCGAGAAACAGGAAGGCGGCGTTGACCTGGAAGCGGTCGCCACGCGCATAGCCGCGCAGCACGAGCCAGACCAGCGCCGCCGCATGGACGAGGTTCCAGCCCACGTAGACCGCGCCGACGGCACGACCGGATGGCGGTGCCAGCAGGCTGGAGAGTAAGGCGGCGATCGCCAGCACGGCCAGCGCCAGGCCGGCCCGGCCCAGCGGATCGGCTGCCGCGCCCGGTGCGCGCAGCAGGCGGCGCGTCACCAGGGCGATCACCGTGACGGCCGCCAGCACGGTCGCAACGATCCACCAGGTCGGTGCCATCGGCAGGCGGCGTGCCTCGGCCCAACCGTACTCCCAGTGCAGGCCGTGCAGCTCGGTGTAGAGCATGCCATGGGCCGCGAGCAGCGCGCCGACCAGCCCGAAGCGCTGGACGATGACCGCCAGCGGTGCGACCCGCCGATGGTCCGCGCATTCATGGCCGAGCGCGTAGATCGCGATGCCGACCAATACGTAAAGCTGGACCGCGTAAATCTTTTCGCGGTGGCCGACGGCCTCCAGCGTGATCAGCAGCCAGGCGAAGAGCGCGAGCAGCGCAACCGCGGCCGTCCAGCGCCAGCCGCGCTGAAGCGCCGGCGGCAGGAAGGCCGCCCAGAGGGGCAGGAACGGCCAGTGCACGCCGTTCCAGAATTCCAGCGATTCCATACCGCTCCAGACGACGGTCAGGGCGAACCCTGCGGTTGCGACCGGTTGCGAAGGGGCCGCCCAGCAAAGCGCCAGGGCACCGACGGCCCACATCAGCACGCCGTTCGGGTAATGCGCGTCGATATGGTAGATCTGCGCGATCAGATGGATGTTGGCGCCGAACAGCAGGACGCCGAGCAGCAGCGCGGCCTGTCCGAGAACGCGCGCGCCCTTGCCCTGCCGGCCGCTGCCCCACAACGCCGTCGCGTACGCCGCCCACAGGCCGGCGAACAGCACGGTGAGCTTGACGATCTTGCTCATCGCGTCCCAGTTCGCGGCGAAGAACAGGATCACGCCCGTGGCGAAGATGAGGGCGCCGAGTACGCCCAGCGCGACCGGCGTCAGGCGGTCGGCGCGGGCGGCGCGAACCTCGGCGTGGGCGAGGATCGCGTCGGCCTGCGCCGGCGCCACGAGGCCGCGCTCGGTCCAGGCCGGCAATTCCTTCCTGAGGCGATTTGCGAACGCGCGATCCCACATGGCACGGCGGTCCCCCCGTCGGCAGAGATTAGATCCACAAGGTTACGGAAAAGCGAACGGCTTTGCGTTGCGACGGCGCCGCGTCGCCGCTATTACGGGTCCATGGTTCACCGTCTCTATGTCGCGATCTCGCCCGCGCCGCTCCTGTTTCTCGTCCTGTTCCTGCGCTATACGGGGCGGCTCGAAGGCTGGGGGGCATGGGCGGCGGGGCCGCTGGTGCTGCCGATCATCGGGCTGAGTGCCCTGCTCGGCCTGTACGGCGTGCACCTGGCGGTGCGTGCGGACACGGTGCGCTGGCGGACGATCCTCACCGCCGCGGCGTTCGTCGCCGGTTCGGTGGCGATCTGGGTCGCCGTCGGCGGCGTCGTCCGGCTGTTCTGATCGCCGCGACCGCGGCAGTCGGTGTCGTCGGGAGATCCGCAACATGGCGTGGCACAGGCGTCTCGGCGTGCTCATCGCGGCCTTGATCCGGGCGCAGGACGGCCGGTACCTGCGACTCGGTCGGGTGCAGGCGCGCTGGCCGGTCTACGTGGGCCGCGCCAAGGCGGCGTTCGGCTGTCTCGGCGTCCTCCTGCTCAGCGGTGCCGAGGGCGGGCTCGAGCGCGAGATCGACTGCCTGGCGCGCAACATCTATTTCGAAGCGCGGTACGAGCCCGAGGACGGCCGACGCGCCGTCGCCCACGTCGTCGTCAACCGGGTGTCCGACCGGCGCTGGCCCGGCTCCGTCTGCGCCGTCGTCGAGCAGGGCTGGCCAGAGGACGGGCCGCTCTGCCAGTTCAGCTGGGTCTGCGACGGGCGCGACAACCGGCCGCCGCGCGATGCCCACTGGGATGACGCGCTGACGCTCGCCGAGCGCGTCTATTGGGGCTGGAGCCGCGATCCGACGGACGGCGCGCTCTGGTATCACGCGGAATATGTCGAACCGCACTGGCGGCGAGCGCTGACGCCGGGGCCGCAGATCGGCGGCCACATCTTCTACCGAGACAACGGCTGACACGACGCCAGCGCGGCGCGCCGGCGCGCCGTCCCGGCACGGGATTTGCTTGCCGTGTCGGGTCATAATTTTTTCATGATTTACAAGGCACTGTGGTGTCGGAGACGAGACCGATGCGGATACCGTTGTTGCACAAGATCAGCCTGCTGCTGCGACCGCGCGCCGAGACCGAGTTCGAGCGGGCGATGCTGATGATCGGCCTGCAGGACCGCGCCAGCCGCGCCTTCACCTGGAGCCGCTTCGGCGCCGTCGCCGTCGTGGCGATGCTGCTCGGTGCGGCGCAGTGGCAGTCGCACGAGGAGCTGAACTGCCTTGCGCTGACGATCTATTTCGAGGCGCGCGGCGAGAGCCTGGACGGCCAGATCGCCGTCGGCAAGGTGGTGATGAACCGGGTCGCGGACCAGCGCTTTCCCGGCAATGTCTGCGATGTCGTCCGGCATGGCGGCCCGCACCGGGTGACCTGCCAGTTTAGCTGGTACTGCGACCGGCTGAGCGACCTGCCGAACCACGACCGCGACTGGGCGGCCGCCCGCAACCTCGCCTACAGCGTATATTGGGACGAGGTTTCCGATCCGACCGAAGGCGCGCTGTGGTACCACGCGGTCTACGTCAAGCCGATCTGGCGCCGCAAGCTGCAGCGCGTCGGCCGCATCGGTCAGCACATCTTCTACCGCGATCCGGTGCGCAACCGCACGGCCGCGTCCTGAGGCGTTCGGTCAGTCGGCCGCCGCCGCATCGTCGACGATGAACTGAACCGACTCCCGTCCCTGCCAGCGATCGACGCGCAGCTGACCGGCCAGATGAATCGGCGCGCCGCCCTTCGCCAGCAGCGCCTGGCCGAGCGGCCGACCGACGCAGCGGAAGGCGATCGTCTTCAGCCGCCCGCCGTCCTCGCCGGCGACGATGCAGCGCACGTGGTCGTCGCCGACCACGTCGGCCTGGACGATGCGCACCGCGGGCAGGGCGAAGCGGGGCTCGCGGTTGCCGGCGCCGAACGGCGCCAGCCGCTGCAGCGCCTCGACGAGCTCGACCGTGGCGCCGCGCGGCTGGATCGTGCCGTCAAGCCCGAGTTCGGGCTGCGGTCCGCCGGGGCCGGTCTGGCCCAGGATCCGCTCGGCGAGGAAGGCGCGGAAATCGGCCTCGCGATCGGCCGCGATCGTGAAGCCCGCCGCCATGGCATGACCGCCGCCATTGATCAGCAGCCCGGACTGCCGCGCGGCGATCACCGCGGCGCCCAGATCGACGCCGGCGACCGAGCGGCCCGAGCCCTTGCCGACGCCGCCGTCGCGGGCGACGACGCAGGCGGGCCGGTTGTAGCGCTCCTTGAGGCGGCCGGCGACGATGCCGATCACGCCCGGGTGCCAGCCCTCGGCCGAGGCGTAGACGAGCCCGTCCCCGATCGCCGCCCCCGACTCGGCGAGCGCGACCGCCTCCTCGAGGCACGCCGCCTCGATGGCGCGGCGCTCCTCGTTGAAGGCATCGAGCCGCTGCGCCAGCGGCAACGCTTCGGCATAGCTGGCGGCGGACAGCAGGGCGGTCCCCATGCCCGCCTCGCCGACCCGTCCGCCCGCATTGACGCGGGGTCCCAGCAGGTAGCCGGCATGCCACGCCTCGGGGGTCTCGTCGAGGCGGGCGACGTCGGCGAGCGCCGCAAGACCGGGATTGCCGCGGCGCGCCATGACCTTGAGTCCCTGTGCGACGAGGGCGCGATTGACGCCGGTCAGCGGCACGACATCGCAGACCGTGCCGAGCGCGACGAGGTCGAGCCATGCGAGTAGGTCCGGCTCTTCGCGGTTCGCGTACCAGCCTTGCGTGCGCAGCGTCCGGTTGACCTCGACGGCGAGCAGGAAGGCGACGCCGACGGCGGCGAGCTGGCCGTGTGGACTGTCGTCGTCCAGCCGGTTCGGGTTGATCACCGCAAGCGCCGGCGGCAGGCGCGGCTCGGCGACGTGGTGATCGACGACGATCACCGGGAATCCCGCTTCGGCCGCTGCGGCAAGCGGCTCGAACGCGGTGATGCCACAGTCGACCGTTATCGCCAGCGCCGCTCCCTTCCTCTGCAGCGCCAGCAACGCCGGGGCGTTGGGGCCGTAGCCCTCCTTCAGGCGATCCGGGATATAGGTGATCACGCGCGCCCCGACCGCCTCGAAGAACCGCTTCAGCAGCGCCGAGGAGGTGGCGCCGTCGACGTCGTAATCGCCGAACACGGCGATCGTCTCGCCGCGCCGAACCGTATCCGCCAGTCGCCGCGCTGCGACCTCCATGTCGCGCAGATGCAGCGGGTCGGGCAGTAGCCGCCGCAACGTCGGATCGAGCCAGCTCTCGGCGGCGTCGAGGCCGATACCGCGGGCCGACATGACGCGCCCGACGATCTCCGGCAGCCCGAAGCGCTGGGCCAGCGCCATGGCGAGCCGGCTGTCGATGTCGCGCGAATACCAGCGGCGCCCGCCGACCGAGCGCTCGACGCCGAGCACCGTCGCGCCGGTGCCCACAGCGCGCGCCGCCGCCTCAGACATCCATCGGCTCGAACCCAGATTTTCGCGTGAAATCGTGCCGCGTCTCGATGATGCGCACGGTGCCGGTCTTCGAGCGCATCACCATCGATTGCGTGCGCGCCGTACCGACGCCGCGCCGCACGCCGCGCAGCATCGGTCCGTCGGTCACGCCGGTGGCGGCGAACATGACGTCGCCGCCGGCCAGATCCGTCGTGTCGTATTTGCGCTTTAGGTCGGCGATGCCGCAGCGATCGGCCCGCGCGCGCTCCTCGTCGTTGCGGAACACCAGCCGTCCCTGCATCTGCCCGCCGATGCAGCGCAGCGCCGCCGCGGCGAGAACGCCCTCGGGCGCGCCGCCGGTTCCGTAATAGATGTCGACCGGGCTGTCCGACATGGCCGTCGCGATCACGCCGGCGACATCGCCGTCGGTGATCAGCATGATGCGCGCCCCCGCCTTGCGCGTCTGTTCGATCAGCTCGGCGTGGCGCGGCCGGTCGAGGATGCAGGCGACGATGTCGGAGAGTTCCTTGCCGCTTGCCTTCGACAGGCTGGCGAGGTTGTCGGCGACCGGCGCGTCGAGGTCGACGACGCCCGCCGGCAGGCCGCCGCCGACCGCGATCTTCTCCATGTAGACGTCGGGCGAATAGAGGAAGTTCCCGGCCTCCCCCATGGCGACGACGGCGAGCGCGTTGGCCCCGCCCTTGGCGGTGATCGTCGTACCCTCGAGCGGATCCAGCGCGATGTCGATCTGCGGGCCTTCGCCGAGGCCGACCTTTTCGCCGATATACAGCATCGGCGCCTCGTCGCGCTCGCCCTCGCCGATGACGACCGTGCCCTCGATCGCCAGGCTGTTGAGCGCCCGCCGCATGGCGTCGACCGCGGCCTGGTCCGCGGCCTTCTCGTCGCCGCGGCCCATCCAGCGCGATGCCGCCAGCGCCGCCGCTTCGGTGACCCGCACCGCTTCCAGCGCCAGGTTGCGATCCATCATGCCTGTGTTCCGGGCCATCCTGTCCTCCATGCATCCCGTGCCGCCACGGGCGGCCGACGGGAGTCAGCTGCGTTCGATGCGGATCATGTGCGGCGTCTCGCGCACCGCCTCGATGTGGACGATCTCCGCCAGCGCCCGCTGCATTGCCGCCTCCGACGTCTCGTGCGTCGTCAGCACCACCGGCACCACGTCGCCCGGCGCACGGCTGCGCTGCAGCACCGATTCGAACGAGATCTCGGCATCGCGCAAGGTGGCGGCGATGTCGGCGAAGACGCCCGGCTTGTCGATCACCATCAGGCGCACGTAATAGGGACCGACGTGGCGGTCCATCGGCAGCGATTTGATCGGCTGCAGTTGCGAGGCCGGGATGCCGAAGGTCGGCGCATGCCGTCCGCTGGCGATGTCGACCAGATCGCCGACGACCGCCGAGGCGGTGGGGCCGGCGCCGGCGCCGCGGCCCTCGAGCACTGTCGTGCCGACGAAATCGCCTTCGCTGACGATGCCGTTGTACACGCCCTCGACGGCTGCGATCGGCGCTTCGGCCGGGACCATCGCCGGGTGCACGCGCTGGTGGATTCCGTCCTCGTCGAGCTCGGCGATGCCCAGCAGCTTGATGCGGTAGCCGAGCTCGCCGGCGTACTCGATGTCCATGGGCGTGATGTTGCGGATGCCCTCGGTGTAGACGCCGGCGAAATCGACCTCCGAGCCGAACGCGACGCTCGACAGCAGCGCAAGCTTGTGGGCGGCATCGATGCCGTCGATGTCGAAGCTTGGATCGGCCTCCGCGTAGCCCAGCGATTGCGCCTCGGCGAGCACTTCGTCGAATTCGCGGCCGGTCTCGCGCATCACCGTCAGGATGTAGTTGCAGGTGCCGTTGAGGATGCCCTGCAGCCGCTGCAACCGGTTCGCGGCAAGCCCTTCGCGCAGCGCCCGGATCGCCGGAATGCCGCCGGCGACCGCGCCCTCGTAGGCGAGCGTGACGCCGGCGCTCTCGGCGCTGCGCGCGAGCGCGGTACCGTGTATCGCGAGCATCGCCTTGTTGGCGGTAACGACGTGGCGGCCGGCGGCGATCGCCGCCTCGCAGACCGCCTTGGCGGCGCCGTCGCTGCCGCCGATCAGCTCGACGACCGCGTCGACGTCGGCGCTGCGCGCCATGTCGACGGCATCGTCGAACCAGTCGTAGCGCGTAATGTCGACGCCGCGATCGGCGCTGCGGTTGCGTGCCGAGACCGCGACCACGGCGAGCGGCCGGCCGGCACGCAACGCCAGGAGCTCCGCCTGCTCGGCGAGGATCCGCACCGTGCCCGCGCCGACCGTGCCGAGGCCGGCGATCGCGATCCTGCAGGTCCCGCTCATCCGCTTGCCGCCTTTCCCCGGCGCCGGCCGACGTTGCTCCCGGCCGCCTTCAAGAAGGCCTTGATGCTGCGCACCGCCTGCCGCGTGCGGTGCAGGTTCTCGACCAGTGCGATGCGCACGTGATCGTCGCCATACTCGCCGAATCCCAGCCCCGGCGAAACCGCGACCTTGGCTTCGCGCAGCAGCAGCTTCGAGAATTCGAGCGAGCCGAGATGCGCGAACTGGGGCGGGATCGGGGCCCAGGCGAACATCGTCGCGGGCGGCGAGGGGATCTCCCAGCCCGCGGCGGCGAGCCCGTCGACGAGCACGTCGCGGCGTTCCCGATAGACGTTGCGGATGTCGTCGATGCAGTCCTGCGGGCCGTTGAGCGCGGCGGTCGCCGCGACCTGGATCGGCGTGAAGGCGCCGTAGTCGAGGTACGACTTGATCCGCGCCAGGGCCGCGATCAGCCGGCGGTTGCCCGCCGCGAAACCGATCCGCCAGCCCGGCATCGAATAGGTCTTGGACAGCGACGAGAACTCGACGGCAATGTCGCGCGCCTCGGGGATCTGGAGGATCGACGGCGGCGGGGTGCCGTCGAAATAGATCTCGGCGTAGGCGATGTCCGACATGATGTAGATGCCGTGGATGCGGCAGAAGCCGACGACCTCGTCGTAGAAGCCGAGGTCGACCACCTGCGCCGTCGGGTTCGACGGGAAGTTCAGCACCAGCGCTTCCGGCCGCGGTATCGAGTGGTGGACGGCGCGCTCCAGCGCCGCCATGAACTCGGCGCGGTCCTCGGGCGTCGCCACCCTGGCCGGCAGCGAGCGGATCGCCGCGCCGGCGATGATGAAGCCGAAATGGTGGATCGGGTAGCTCGGGTTCGGCACCAGCACCACGTCGCCGGGGCTGGTGATCGCCTGCGCGAGGTTGGCCAGCCCCTCCTTGGAGCCCAGCGTGACCAGCACTTCGCGGTCCGGATCGAGCTCGACGTTGAAGCGGCGGTCGTAATAGGCCGCAAGCGCGCGCCGCAGGCCCGGAATGCCGCGACTCGTCGAGTACCGGTGCGTGCGCGGGTTCTGCACCGTCTCGCACAGCTTGTCGACGATATGCTGCGGCGTCGGCGAGTCCGGATTGCCCATGCCGAAATCGATGATATCGTCGCCGGCCGCGCGGGCGCGCGCCTTCATCTCGTTGACCTCGGCGAAGACGTAGGGCGGCAGCCGTTTGATGCGATGGAAATCGTCGATCATGTCCAAATGCGGTTACGCGCCGGGCACAGCGGCCGGCGAGAGTGGGGAGTGTTTAGCCCATCACGGCGGCGACAGTCGAGCGAGAGTTGGGGACTTTGTGGCGGCAACGGCGTACAACCGTCAAGGAGGATCCTGCAATCCTGGCTGAGTCTGTGCCGGGCGATGATATTATCGGTGCCGGCCGGAACGCCAGGGACTCCGTCGGGCCGCCCGGCCTACGGGATCATTCCCGGCCCCGCTTCAGAACCGTCAGCCTTCAGAGCGCAAGGGAGTGGAAACATGGCCTCACAGACCGGCCCCTGGGCCGAGCCGTATAAGATCAAGATGGTCGAGCTCCTCAAGATGACGACGGTCGAGGAGCGCCGGAAAGCGATCGCCGACGCGGGCTACAATACCTTTCTCCTGAAATCCGAGGACGTCTATATCGACCTGCTGACCGATTCCGGAACCGGCGCCATGTCGGACCGGCAATGGGCCGGCCTGATGTTGGGCGACGAGGCCTATGCCGGAAGCCGCAACTTCTACCATCTGCGCGATACCGTCGAGGCGCACTATTCGTACCGGCTCACCGTGCCGACCCACCAGGGACGCGGCGCCGAGAACATCCTCTCGCAATGCCTGATCTCGGAGGGCGACTACATCCCCGGCAACATGTATTTCACGACCACGCGGCTGCATCAGGAGCTCGCCGGCGGGACCTTCGTCGACGTCATCATCGACGAGGCGCACGATCCGGCTTCGACCCATCCGTTCAAGGGCGACGTCGATTTCGACAAGCTGGACGCCCTGGTCGAACGCGTCGGCGCGGAGCGGATTCCCTATGTCTGCATCGCCACCTGCGTGAATATGGCCGGCGGACAGCCGATCTCGCTCCGGAACCTGAAGCAGCTGCGCAAGTGGTGCGACGGGCACGGCATCCGGATCGTCCATGACATGACCCGCGTCGCCGAGAACGCCTATTTCATCCAGCAGCGCGAGCACGGGTACGCGGACCGGTCGGTTCGCGACATCGTGCACGAGCTCTGCGCGCTGACCGACGCGGCGACCATGTCGGCGAAGAAGGACGCGATGGTCAATATCGGAGGCTTCCTCGCGGTCAACGACGAAGAGCTGTATGAACGAGCCTGCAATCTGGTCGTGGTCTACGAGGGACTTCACACCTATGGCGGCATGGCGGGCCGCGATATGGAGGCGCTGGCCATCGGCATCGCCGAGAGCGTGCAGGACGATCACATCCGGGCGCGTGTCGGGCAGGTCGAATATCTGGGCCGCAACCTGCAGGATCGGGGCGTGCCTATCGTGGTGCCGATCGGGGGCCATGCGGTGTTCCTCGATGCAAGGGCGATCCTGCCCCATATTCCGCAGCAGCGGTTCCCGGCCCAGGCGCTGGCCGCGGCGCTCTATCTCGACACCGGCGTCCGGTCGATGGAGCGTGGCGCGGTCTCGGCGGGGCGCGACAAGAAGACCGGCGAGAATCACATGCCCAAGCTGGAGCTGGTGCGCCTCGCCCTGCCGCGGCGCGTATACACCCAGGCCCACATGGACGTGGTCGTAGACAGCGTCGCCAGGGTCATGGCCGAGGCGGACCGGATCAAGGGCCTCCGGTTTACTTTCGAGCCCGAATACCTGCGCTTCTTCCGCGGCCGATTCGAAGAGATAGATTCCTGAATCGGGGGGCGATTGTGGACGTCGCGGCGCGGCGAGATGTCGGCTATCGGGCCAGCCGGAATCGCCGCTTGGCGGAGCCCCAAACGAACGGCTCCAGATGCTCGTCGATTGGAGCTCCGTCTTTGCACAAGCAACCGTCGTCGCCGCATCTGACTCCATGGTGGCCCGAAGGATTGCCCGATCCCGGCCTTCGGTTTTGCGGGCTCCGCCGACGCGACCAATGCTCGCCTGTAGGCGTCGGCGAGAGCCTCGTCGAGCGGCGAGTCAGCGGTGTCCCCGCACACCATCTTCCCGGCGGCGGTTACCGTTGGCGGTACGGGTAACGGAGTGCCGGAGAAGCCGCCTCCTCAGCCTTTTGCAACCCAGAACTTGTACATACCAACGAACGTCTCGGGGTGGTCGGCTTCGAACTCCTCCCAGAGGTCGAGGTCGACGGCGGCCGCATCTTGCGGAAATCGGTGGCGATACGCATCAAGTATGCGCGCTTCGAGTCCCCTGAATCCAAGAAACCTGAAGCCGGCAGCGCGGATGAGACCGTCGATCTCCTTCGGCGTGAAGCGATGCTCCTGCACGTGGAACAGCAGGTCGCGGCAGGACGAGAGCGTATAGAAGTCGCGCCATTGCGTGACCGCGTGGGCCGGGTGGTTCGGCGGCAGCGCCAGCAGTTCGAAGCGGCCCCGCCGCATGCCGTCATCGGTTCCTACGTGGCCTTGTTTCGCGATGAAGGCCTGCGCCGTGGAGACGAAACCGCGTGCCCGCTTGCTGTAGAGGGCAAGATTCATGATGCCGCCCGGCTTCAGGCAGGCCGCGAGAGCCGCGAGGCCGCGTTTGGGTTGGCGAAGATGGTGCAGGACCCCCGACGAGACGATCATGTCGAAACGTCGGCCGAGGCATCCGAGTTCGAGTATGTCCGCTTGGCCAAAGGTGATGTTGACGATGCCCAGTGACGCGGCCTTACGGATGGCGTAGGACAGCGAGGAGAGGCTGAGATCGACCCCGGTGATCCGTGCGGAGGGAAGCGACATTGCCAGCTCGATCGGCTCACGGCCGGTTCCGCACCCGGCGACCAGTATCGAAGGCGCGTCAGGCAGGGACGGGATACTCGCCCCAGCGCCGGCGAGCGAGGCCGCAACATAGGCGCAAGGTTTTGTTGCCTCGACCGGCGCCGGGTGGATCCAGCGCGGATACGGGTTATCCTCATATTGCTGTCGCACGGCGTGCGAGACCCGATCCCGGATCGGGGTGAGCGCTGCAATCGACTTGCGGATCCGCAGTTCTTCCATCGGTTCGTCGATCTGCACGCTGAGCAGGCGAGACCACAGCGGAGTTTCGGCAACGGCATCCGTGCGCCGAAGTGGCCCCGCCAGATCAAGCCGGAATAGCGGCCGATAAGCAGCGATCAGGGCGACAAGCTCACGGGCCGGCACCGAGCCGTCCTCAATTCCCTTGGTCGCCGTGTCGATCAGGACGGCGAGGGAATGCTTTTCCGCATCGCTCTCGAGCCAGGCGTATTCGTTTGTGAACGCCTGAATCGCGAGCGCGCAGAGAAGGTCGAGCGCCTTGCGCCACAGCAAGCTGTCGAGGCTGTCGAGCGCGGCGGCCTCCAGAAGATGGCGCCGCAGCGTTGACAGGAACAACTCGGCGTCGCGGTCCGCGATCCGATCGATCGTTATTAGCCGGGTGACGAAGGGATGTGAAAGCTCGGACAGACGGTCCCTGAATCCGGGTGTCGCCAATGTGTCCTCGAAATTGGCGAACCGCATTCCGTCACGCGTGTTCAACAGCGTCATGACGGCGGGGTGTCTGAGAAAGAGGTTCGTGGCAAGACGACGGACCGCCGCCGTGGCAAGCAGCGGCTCGTCGAGACAGAAAGCGAGTTCAGCGATCAGCTGCGGGGTAATGTCGATGCGCCTCGTCCGCGCGAGGATCGCGACATAGGCGCGCCAATGGTCGATGTCATTGGGTTCTGCGGCAATGGCACGACGCACTATGGCCAACGCCTTCTTCGGGCTCTGGGTCTTGGCGTCTTGACCCGATTCCATGTGCGGTCCTCGGTCAGGCGGGTTCGGTTGCGGCCAATTTGCCGGGGCAGTGCGATCGAGACGACAGACGATCGTACAGTCTCGCCGCCGTGCCACGGAGAAAGCACTCGGCAGTGCCGCATAGGCGCGCATCATGCGCGCGGCGGAGGAGGTGCACGATCGATGTGCGCACCTCCCACGTCACCGCCTCGACCCGCAGGCCGTCAAACCTCAGCAACCCGAGACGCACTTGCCGTCGCTGCTGAACTCCATCGTCCTGCCGCTCAGCGGCAGGTGCGCGGGCACCTTGACCGCGCGGAGGAACGTCTCGGTGCGGGTGCCGGCGATCACCCTGCCGGCCTTTGTCGCCTCTTCGTTGGCGTGCGACGGGATCACCGAGACCGGCTTGACCATTTCGTTGATCACGTGGGCCGCCTCGGTCGGTCCGGTGGTGAAGGTGTCGCCGATGTTGATCACGGCGAGCTTGGCGCCGTAATAGCCTCGCACGACGCTGTCCTGTTCGGCGGTGATCCCGGTGTCGCCCGAGAGGTAGGCGACCAGCCCGTTGGAGAAGGAGAGGATATATCCGCTCGGCGGGCCGAGATAGGCGGTTAGTCCGCTCGCCTGCAGCGCTTCGGCGTGCTCCTTGTGATCGATGAAGGCGGGGCTGAGGCCGTTCGAATGGACGGCAGGCACGGTGGCGACGGTGACGCCTCCGACCTTGCGCGATGCCCCGTAGCGCACCAGCTCGACCTGCTTCGCGTCGCCGCCGGCGCCCTCGACCTTCTTGCCGAAGAAGCTCGCCATCTCGGCACCGACGATGAATTTGGCCTTCTTGGCGACGACGATATTCACCGAGTTCGAGTTCGGCGTCGCGGCGACGGCGAACTCCGGCCCGCCGCAGCTGCCGGCGTTCGTCGAGGCGATGTGCCGGTCGCCCAGATGATCGCCATGGACGTGGCTCAGGATGACCGCGTCGATCCTGCCGAGACGGGCATCGCCGGGCCCGGCCACCGTGCGGCCCGCGTCGTAGAGGATGCGCGTGCCGTCCGGATCCTCGAATACCATCGCCCGGTCGAGCCGGCAGAATTCGCCGTCATGACTGCCGAGCGCCGTTACCTTGACGTTCTGCGCCGCCGCCGGCGTTCCCGCCAACGCCGCCATACCGGCCGCCAGCGCGGCCAGCGCCGAATATCGTACATTCATGATATCACTCCCTCGTCCGTTGATTGGCGATTGCCCGTCGCTTCACCGTACAACGCGCAGGCGTGCGTCGTCGCCGGGTGGCGTTCTCTGCAGCCGTTCCTTGCGCAGCGGGTCGGCCACCCCAATCATCTCAGGTCACGGCGCCGGGTCAAGACGGGAAAAGAAGCAAGAGTTCTCCCTTGAAACCCGCTCGACGAAGCCTTTATTAGAATAATTCTAATTAATGCCCGGATACGGTGCGCCCCTTCGGCCCGGCCCGAAGCGACCGCGGTGACCGGGCGGCTACGGTGCAACACGTCCGGGACGTGACATTTACAAGGAGCGATCGATGATCGGCAAGCAGCTTCCCCAAGTATCCTTCAAGACCAGGGTGCGCGACGAGTCCGTCGGCGGACCCAACCCCTACCGCTGGCAGGACCGCACGACGGACGACTATTTCAAGGGCCGGCGCGTCGTGCTGTTCTCGCTGCCGGGCGCCTTCACGCCGACCTGTTCGACCTACCAGCTGCCCGACTTCGAGCGGCTGCACGCCGATTTCAAGGCGCACGGCGTCGACGCGATCTGCTGCCTGTCGGTGAACGACGCGTTCGTGATGAACGCCTGGGGCCGGCAACAGGGCCTGGAGAGGGTGACGCTGATTCCGGACGGCTGCGGCGAGTTCACCCGCAAGATGGGAATGCTCGTCGCCAAGGATAACCTCGGTTTCGGCATGCGGTCCTGGCGCTATGCGGCGATCGTCGATGACGGCGTCGTCGAGGCCTGGTTCGAGGAGCCCGGCTACAGCGACAATTGCGACAGCGACCCGTACGGCGAGTCCTCGCCGCAGAACATCCTCGCTCACCTCGAGCATAAGGCCAAGGCGGCCTGATCCGAACGCGCTGGCGCTGCGGTCGACAAAGGCGGCCCGTTGCGGCGGGCCGCCGTCGTTCCCGTCGGCGTGCCCCAAGGCCGGATCGGCGCGAAATCCTGCGAGTCCAGGGTACCGGAAACTGCCGGCTTTACCGTGCAGACGTCTGTGGTACCTTCGCGCTCGATCCCGCACCGCGATGCGGTGCGCCACGCTGCCGCGGGAAGGATGAGCACCCCGATGCACCGCACGACTGCACTTGCGATCGTCTCGGTCGCCGTTTTCCTGGCACTGTCCGGGCCGCCGGCCCGGGCCGACGAGACCGGCACTTATTACGTCGTCGCCTCGACGCTGAACGTGCGCCTGGCGCCGGGACCGCAAGGCAGGCTCTCCGGCAGCCTGCAACGCGAGCAGCAGGTCTACGTGTTCGAGACCAAGGACGGCTGGGGCCGCATCTCGAAATATTACGACGGCGGCAAGGACGGGCTCAGCGGCATGATCGCGCGCTGGGTCGCCATGCGCTATCTCTCGCGCACGCCGCCGGCGGCGCAATAGGCCGGTCCGTCCCGCTGACCGCTCGGGCGCGGCCCGTGCCCGCCGGGCCCGGGCCGTGCCCCCGCACGCGCGCCGCGCCTCAGTTCGTGGGCTGCGGCACGATCCGGATATAGGGTTTCGGTGACTCCCAGCCGCCGGGGAACTTCTGCCGCGCGACCTCGTCCGGGACCGAGGCGGCGATGATGACCCGGTCGCCTTGCTTCCAGTTGACCGGCGTCGCCACTTGGTGCTTCGCCGTCAGCTGGCACGAATCGAGCAGCCGCAGCACCTCGTCGAAGTTGCGCCCGGTGCTCATCGGATAGGTCAACGACGCCTTGATCTTCCTGTCCGGGCCGATGACGAATACCGACCGCACGGTCTGGTTGTCGACCGGCGTGCGGCCCTGTGCCGACGTTCCGGCGTCGGCCGGCAACATGTCGTAACGCTTCGCGATCTCGAGCCGCGGGTCGCCGATCAGCGGGTAGTTGAGGGCGTGGCCCTGCGTCTCCTCGATGTCCTTCGCCCATTTCCTGTGGTCGTCGACGGCGTCGACGCTGAGGCCGATGATCTTGCAGTTGCGCTTCTCGAACTCCGGCTTCAGCCCGGCCATGTAGCCGAGCTCGGTCGTGCAGACCGGCGTGAAGTCCTTCGGGTGCGAGAACAGGATCGCCCATCCGTCGCCGATCCACTCATGGAAGTCGATCTTTCCCTCGGTGGTCTCGGCCACGAAGTTGGGCGCCTGGTCGCCAATTCTGAGTGCCATTTGCCTTCTCCCTGCATCTTACCTGCGATGCCCGGCTCCGGCGCCGCCCGACGCGACGCTGCCGGGCCTCGCGCTATGATCTAGTGCGATCCGGCCCGCCGGCATCCGCGTCGGCACAACTCGCGGGAATGCAGGCCGTTCGCTTTCCCCTTGTGTGCCGGCAAGCGATCGGCGATTGTCCGTCCTGACGGTCCGACCGCACCGGGCCGGCCACAGCTTCGGGGAGTGCGCGCCGGCGCGGCCATGGACTGGGCGTCGCTGCAGATCGTCATCGTACTCGTCCTGGTGGCGGTGGTCTTTTTCGGCTTCGTGCGCGAAATCCTGCCGCCCGACATCGTCGCGCTGGGCGCGGTCGCCCTCCTGCTGGCAAGCGGCATCCTGTCCATAACCGACGTCCTCGGCGTGTTCTCGAACAGCGCCCCGATCACGATCGCCGCCCTGTTCGTGCTCAGCGCGGCGCTCGAGCGCACCGGCGTCATCGACGCGATGGGCCGGCTGGTCGGCGGCGTCGCCGGCGCCTCACCGGTGTCCGCGGCGCTCGGCATGATGTTTGCGGTCATGGCGCTGTCCGCCTTCATCAACAACACGCCGGTCGTCGTGATCCTGACGCCCGTCGTGATCGCCCTCGGCCGCAGCGTTAAGGCGGCGCCGTCGAAGCTCCTCATCCCGCTGTCCTTCGCCACCATCCTCGGCGGCACGACGACGCTGATCGGCACCTCGACCAACATCCTCGTCGACGGCGTCGCACAGGAGCACGGGCTCGCCCCGTTCACGATGTTCGAGATCACCGGCGCCGGGCTGATCATGGCCGCGGTCGGCATCGCCTATCTCGCCATCGCCGGTCCGTTCCTGCTGCCCGATCGCGAGACGCTGGCGACGCTGCTGCCGAGCGCCACCGAGCGGCGGTTCCTCGCCGAGGTGCTGGTGCCGATCGGCTCGCCGCTGATCGGCAAGCGGCTCCGACAGGCCGGCTTCACCGAGCAGCAGGGCCTGCGCGTCATCGACGTGATCCGCGCCGACGTCTCGCTGCGCCGGGAGCTCGACGCGCTGACGCTGCAGCCCGGCGACCGGCTCGTCGTGCGCAGCGGCATGGGCGACATGCTCGGCCTGCGCGAGGCCGGCGACGTCGCCTTCGGCGGCGAGGGCGGCCATCCGATCGAGCCGATCGCCGCCCGCGAGACGGTGCTGATGGAGGGTGTCGTCGGGCCGCAGTCGCGTTCGCTCGGTCGGCGTGCCGCCGACCTGCGCCTGCGCCGGCTCTACAGCACCTACATCCTGGCGATCCACCGCCAGGGCGAGACGCTCGACGGCAATTTCGACCGGGTCCGGCTGCGCGTCGGCGACACGGTCCTGCTGCAGGGCCCGCCCCAGAGCATGCGCCGACTGTTCGACGACCAGGAGCTGGTCAACCTCTCGCGGCCCAGCGAGCGGCCGTTCCGGCGCAAGCGCGCGCCGATCGCGATCGCCGCGGTGCTGCTGGTGATGGGGCTCGCGGCCCTGGAAATCCTGCCGATCGCGGCGCTCGCCTTCCTCGCCGCCGTGGCGGTCGTCGTCAGCGGCTGCCTGAAGGCAGAGGAAGCGTACGGCGCCATCGCCTGGAACATCCTCATGCTGATCTTCGGCATGCTGGCGCTGGGCATCGCCATGGAGAAGACCGGCGCGGCACGCCTCATCGTCGAAGGGTTCGCCGCCCTCGCCGGCGGCTTCGGCCCGCTTGCCGTGCTGTCGGCCCTCTACCTCGTGACCTCGCTGATCACCGAGGTGATGAGCAACAACGCCGCGGCGATCCTGCTCACGCCGATCGCCATCGGTCTCGCCCATCAGCTCGGCGTCGACCCGCGGCCCTTCGCGGTCGCGGTCATGTTCGCCGCCAGCGCCAGCTTCGCCACGCCGATCGGCTACCAGACGAACACCTTCGTCTACAACGCCGGCGGCTACCGTTTCACCGACTTCGTGCGCATCGGCCTGCCCCTCAACCTGCTGATGTGGGCGACCGCCAGCTTCGTCATTCCGCTGTTCTGGCCGCTCGGCTGAGATCGCCGGCCGGCCGAGCGAAATCCGCCTTATCGCCTGCGGGCAGGTGCCCGGCGGCGCGGTGCGCCCTTGCGCGGCGCCGGGCGCGCTCTCGCCCGACGTCGGGCGCCCTTGCCGGCGGGCTTTCCGGGCCTGCCGCCCTCGACGACGACGAACACCGTGCCGCCGGTCACGGTGTCGGCCTCGACCAGCTCGACCGTGACCGGATCGGCGAGCGTGAAGGTCAGGCCGCTCCGCTCGCCGACCAGCGCGTGATGCACCTCGTCGTGGACGTAGAAATCGCCGGGCAGCGACGACACCGGAACCAGCCCGTCGGCGCCCGTCTCGTCGAGCGTGACGAAGAGGCCGAACCGGGTCACGCCGCTGACGCGCGCCGCGAACGTGGCGCCGACGCGATCGGCGAGAAACGCCGTCGTGTAGCGGTCGAGCGCGTCGCGCTCGGCGACGATCGCGCGCCGCTCGGTCGCCGAGATGTGCGCGCCGATCTCCTCGAAGCGCTCCGACTCCTCGTCGCCGAGCCGTCCCTCGCCAAGCCCGTAGCCGCCGATCAGGGCGCGGTGGACGACGAGGTCCGAATAGCGCCGGATCGGCGACGTGAAGTGGCAGTAGCGGCGCAGCGCCAGCCCGAAATGACCGGGATTTTCGGGGCTGTAACGCGCCTGCGACTGGCTGCGCAGGATCAGCTCGCTGATCAGCTGCTCTTTTTCGCTGCCGGCGGCGCGCGCCAGGATCCCGGTGAAGTGGTCGGGGCGGATCGTCGCGCCCTTCGCCAGCCGGTAGCCGAGCCCGGCCAGCGCCTCGCGCAGCGCCTCCAGCTTGTCGAGCGGCGGCGGCTCGTGGATGCGGTACATCGCCGGCTGTCGCTTCTTCTCGAGCGCCTCCGCGGCGGCCACGTTGGCGGCGATCATGAACTCCTCGATCAGCTTGTGACTGTCGAGGCGTCGGCGCGGCACGATGCGGTCGATGTGGCCGTCCGCGCCGAGGATGACCTGGCGCTCGGGGATCTCGAGCTCGAGCGTGCCGCGCGCCGCACGGCCGCGCTGCAGCGCGCCGTAGGCGCCGTACAGCGGCGCGATGACCGTGTCCACGAGCGGCCGGGTGACGTCGTCGGGGTGGCCGTCGCGCGCCGTCTGTACCTGCTCGTAGACCAGCCGCGCCGCGGACCGCATCAATCCCCGGACGAACTTGTGGCGCAGCAGCCGGCCGTCGCGGTCGATCCACAGGTGCACGGCCATGCAGGCGCGGTCCACCTCGGGCTTCAGCGAGCACAGCTCGTTCGACAGCGCCTCGGGCAGCATCGGCACGACCCGGTCGGGGAAATAGACCGAGTTGCCGCGCTCGAACGCCGCCCGGTCCAGCGCATCCCCGGGGCGCACGTACCAGGCGACGTCGGCGATGGCGACGATCAGGTGCCAGCCGTCCTTGTTCCCGGGATCCGTGTCCGGTTCAGCCCACACCGCGTCGTCGAAGTCGCGCGCGTCGGCGCCGTCGATGGTGACGAGCTGCAGATCGCGCAGGTCGGTCCGCCGGCCGAGCCCGACCGGCTTGGCAGCCTCGGCGAGTCCGAGCGCGTCCGGCGGAAATTCGTGGGGAATGCCGTTCTGGTGGATCGCCACCAGGCTGATCGTCGAGGCGTCGCCCAACCGGCCCAGCCGCTCGACGATGCGCACCCGCCGCGCGCCGAAGCCGCGCTGGTCGAGGATCTCGGCGCTGACCAGGTCGCCCGGCCGCGCCTTGCCGGTATCGGCCCTGCCGACGACGTAATCGGTCTTGTGCTTGCGGTCGGCGGGGCGCACGACGCCGCCGCTCTCGTGCGGCTCGAACACGCCGATGAGCTTGCGCGGACCGCTGCCGATGACGCGGATGATGCGGGCGTCGTAACTGTCCGCACCGGTGCGCTTGAGCCGCACGAGCAGCCGGTCGCCCTCCCCCGGGGCGGTGCCGCGATGCGGCCCGGGCACCAGGTAGATCTTCGGCGGCGGTCCGTCGGCCTCGCGCACCGGCCGGCAGATCACCTCGCCGTCGGCGTCGATATGGTCGACCTCGATCACGGCCACTTCCGGTAGCGCGCCGGCCGGGGCGACCCGGCGCTTGCGCCCGCGCTCGACGCGACCCTCCTCGGCGAGCTCGCGCAGCACGCCCTTGAGCCAGACGCGGTCGCCCGCGCCGAGCCGGAACGCCCGCACGATCTCGCGCTTGCCGACCGGCGTCGGGCTCTCCTCGATGAAGGCCACGATCTGGGCCTTGCTCGGTCTCGGCGCCGGTTTGCGGGCCGCGGCCTTGCGCTTCCCGGCTTTCGTTGTTCGGTCTGTTTTCGCCAATTGTTCAACTCGTTCGATTCAGGAATTGGTCTTGGTTAATGCATTTCGTCGCGCCTGTCGCGGCGACGTTGTGACCGCAGCCTGTGCGGCCCGTGCGGCCGGCGGGCGATCCGGCCCCCGAGGGGCCGGGCCGTCCCGCTCTTGCCCGCGACAATGTCCGGTTGCGCGGTCGTTCTCGTAGTTCCGGGTGACCCCCGCGCAGCGACGACCGCGTTTCCATGGCTGGCAGATTGTGCCGGAGGGTTCGCCGTTCAACGGCGGATGCGGACCCGGTCAGCCGTTCGCCGCCTTGCGCGGGGTACGGGCGGCGGGTTTTCGCGCCGGCTTCTTCCGGGCCGCCGTCGTCTTCTTCTTGGCCGGGGCGGCGGCCTTGCCGCCCTTGCCGCCCTTGCCGTTGTTTCCGTTCTGCGCCTTGGCCGCCTTGGCGTCGATCAGCGCGATCGCCTCGTCCAGCGTCACCGCATCCATCGACGCGCCCTTGGGCAGCGACGCGAAGACCTTGCCGTGTCGCACGTACGGGCCGAAGCGGCCGCGGCCGACCGAGACCGGCTTGCCGTCCTTCGGGTGCGGGCCGAGCTCGCGCGCCGGCGGCTTCTTCTCGCGCGCCGTCTCGATCAGCTCGATCGCGCGGTTGAGCCCGATCGTCAGCACGTCGTCGTCGCCTCTCAGCGAGACATAGGTATTGCCCTGCCGGACATAGGGCCCGAAGCGGCCGATCCCGGCGCTGATCGTCTCGCCGGTGTTCGGGTTGGCGCCGACCTCGCGGGGCAGCGCCAGCAGCGCCAGCGCCTTCTCGAGGTCGACCTCGCCCGGCGGCATGCCGCGCGGCAGCGATGCGCGCGGCGGCTTGGGCGCGGATTTACGCTTCTTGCCCGATCCGTTGTCCGGCGCCTCCTCGGCCTCGCCGAGCTGGACGTAGATGCCGTACGGGCCCTTGCGCAGGCTCACCTCCTTGCCGGTCTCCGGATCGCTGCCGAGGACGCGCGGCAGCGTCGCGCCCTCCTCGGCCTCGGCCGCGGTCTCCGCGTCGCCGCCTTCGAGGCCGAGCTGCCGGGTGTAACGGCAGTCGGGGTAGTTCGAGCAGCCGATGAAGGCCCCGAAGCGGCCGACCTTGATGCTGAGCCGGCCGTCGCCGCACGACGGGCAAGCCCGCGCCGCCGCCTCGCCGGCGTCATCCTTCGGCGGGAAGAAGTGCGGCCCGAGATGCTCGTCGAGCATGTCGATCACCTGCGAGAAGGTGACATCCTTGGCGCCGTCGACGGCCGCCGAGAAATCGCGCCAGAAATCGCGCAGCAGCGCCTTCCAGTCGACGCGGCCGCCGGACACGTCGTCGAGCTTCTCCTCCATCTCGGCGGTGAACCCGTACTCGACGTAGCGCGGAAAGAAGCTGGCGAGGAACGCGGTTACCAGCCGGCCGCGGTCGTCGGGCAAGAAGCGCCGCTTCTCGAGCCGGACGTATTCGCGGTCCTGCAGCAGGCGCAGGATGCTGGCGTAGGTCGACGGGCGGCCGATGCCCAGCTCCTCGAGCTTCTTGACGAGGCTCGCCTCGGTGAAGCGCGGCGGCGGCTGGGTGAAGTGCTGCTCCGACGTGACCTCCTTGAGGTCCGGCCGCTCGCCCTCCGCCATCGGCGGCAGCCGCCGGTCGCCGTTCTCGGCGTCGCCGTTGGCCTCGTCGTCGCGGTCCTCGCGATAGAGCTTCAGGAAACCGTCGAAGGCGATCACCGAACCGTTGGCGCGCAGCACGACCTGGCCGTCGGGAGAGGCGATGTCGGCCGCGACCTGGTCGAGGAGGGCGCTCTCCATCTCGGCGGCGACGGTGCGCTTCCAGATCAGCTCGTAGAGCCGGAACTGGTCGGCGTCGAGCGCGCGGCGCACCTGCGCGGGGCGGCGGAACAGGTCGGTCGGGCGGATCGCCTCGTGCGCCTCCTGCGCGTTCTTCGCCTTGGTCTTGTAGACGCGCGGCGATGCCGGCAGATAGTCCTTGCCGTAGTCCTTCTCGATCAGGCGCCGGCTGGCCGCGATGGCCTCGCCGCTGAGCGTGACACTGTCGGTACGCATATAGGTGATCAGGCCGACCGTCTCGCCGTCGATCTCCACGCCCTCGTAAAGCCGCTGCGCGATCTGCATCGTGCGCGACGTCCCCAGCCGCAGCTTGCGGCTTGCCTCCTGCTGCAGCGTGGACGTTGTAAAGGGCGGGTAGGGGTTGCGCCGCACCTGCTTGCGTTCGACCGAGGCGATGCGGTAGTCGCGCGCCTCGACCGCCGCGACCGCGGCGCGGGCGGCGGCCTCGTCGGCGATGTCCAGGCGCTCGAGCTTGCGCCCGTCGAGATGGGTCAGGCGCGCCTGGAACGGTTCGCCCGCCGGCGTCGTCAAGGACGCATCGATCGTCCAGTACTCGTCCGACTTGAACGCCTCGATCTCGGCCTCGCGCTCGCAGATCAGGCGCAGCGCCACCGACTGCACGCGCCCCGCCGACCGTGCCCCGGGCAGCTTGCGCCAGAGCACCGGCGACAACGTGAAGCCGACGAGATAGTCGAGCGCGCGGCGCGCCAGGTAGGCGTCGACCAGCTCGGCGTTGATGTCGCGCGGATGCTTCATCGCCTCGGTTACCGCGCGCCGCGTGATCTCGTTGAAGACGACGCGCTTGACGTCGATGTTCTTCAATGCGCCGTTGCCGCCCAGCACCTGGAGCACGTGCCACGAGATCGCCTCGCCTTCGCGGTCGGGGTCGGTCGCGAGATACAGCGTGTCCGAGCCCTTGAGCGCGCGGCGGATCTCGGCGATGTGCTTGCGCGACTTGTCGTCGACGCGCCACGACATGGCGAAGTCTTCGTCCGGCAGCACGGCGCCGTCCTTGGCTTCGAGGTCGCGGACATGGCCGAAGCTCGCGACGACCTTGTAGTCGCTGCCGAGATATTTGTTGATCGTCCTTGCCTTCGCGGGGGATTCGACGACGACGACGTGCATGAGCGCTGCTCGGACTTCCCTTGATCCTGTCGTGCCGGCCCGCCACGGCGAGGCCCGCGGCCGAGGGCCGGCACGGCCCATGAACCTTGGCATCCGAACCCCGGTTGTCAACCACGGGCGCCGAAAGCGGCGTCAGGAGCGGGCTTCCGGCGGGTCGGGGAGCAGCGAGGCGAGATTGCCGGGGAGGCGCTGGAGGCGGCCCGCGAGTTCGAGCTCGAGCAGCACCGTCATGACGGCCCGCGGCGCGACCCCGAGTTCGCGGATGACGGCGTCGATCGGTGCCGGGGAGGGGCCGAGCGCCTCGACGACCCGGCGCCGCACGGCATCGTCGCCGGTCGCGCCGCCGGCGTCCGCCGCGGCGGCCTGCGCGACGGCGGGAGGCCGCGCGATGGCGGGGGGAGGCGCGATGGCGGCGCGCTCGACGGCGCCGACGCCGCCGATGCCGCCGATCGCCGACAGCACGTCGGCGGCGCTCTCGACGAGGCCGGCGCCGCGCCGGATCAGGTCGTTGCTGCCGCGACAGCGTGGATCGAGCGGCGAGCCCGGCACCGCCAGCACCTCGCGGCCCTGCTCGTTGGCGAGGCGGGCGGTGATCAGCGAGCCCGAGCGCGGCGCCGCCTCGACCACGACGACGCCCCGCGACAGCCCGGAGATGATGCGGTTGCGGCGCGGGAAGTGGCGCGCCTGCGGTACCAGGCCGGGCGGCGATTCGGCGAGGATCGCGCCCCGCGCGCCGATCGCCTCGTACAGCGGCCGGTTCTCCTCGGGATAGACGATGTCCGGCCCGCCGGCGAGCACCGCGGCGGTGCCGCCCGACAGCGCGCCCTCGTGCGCCGCGGTATCGATGCCGCGGGCCATGCCTGAGACGACGAGGATGCCCTCCGCGGCAAGGCCGGCGGCGATCTCGCGCGCCAGCCGCCGTCCGTTCACCGAGGCGTTGCGCGCGCCGACGACGGCGACCGCGGGGCGCCGCAGCAGCGCCGCATCGCCGAGCAGGAGCAGCACCGGCGGCGCGTCCTCGACCGCCGCCAGCGCCGGCGGATAGTCGGCCTCGCCCATGAACAGGTGGCGTCCGCCGTGCTTCGCGAAATCGGCGATCTCGGCCTCGGCCTGCGCTTTCGGAAACACCGTCAGCCTGCGGCGGCCGCCGCGCGCCGCCAGCGACGGCAGGGCGTCGACGGCCGCCCGCGCGTTGCCGAGATGGCGCAGCAGCTCGCGGAACGTGATCGGCCCGACATGATCGCTGCGGACCAGCCGCAGCCGCGCGATGCGCTCCGCGTCGTCGGCGGGTGCCGGGGGATTGCCGCTGCTCTCCACCTGATACATGCCCCTAAGGTAGCAATAACGCTGCGATTGCCACTATAGCGGGTTGCCGGCGCCATGGCCAGCCCGGCCGCGTGCAATTATCCCTTGCGGCCGATGCGCGGCTCCTCGCCCTTGAGCAGGCGGGCGATGTTCTGGTGGTGGCGGACCCAGATCAGGGCGCAGACGATCGCGACGGTCAGCGCCGTGCGCGGCCCGGCGAAGTACCAGGCGTGCAACGGCGCCAGCGCCGTGGTGACGAGCGCCGACAGCGACGAGATGCGCGCCGTCAGCGCGATCAGCAGCCAGACGCCGGCGGCGATCAGGGCCGACGGCCAGGCCAGCGCCGCCAGCGCGCCGAGCCCGGTCGCCACGCCCTTGCCGCCCCGGAAGCCGAGCCAGACCGGGAACATGTGCCCGAGCACCGCGGCAACGGCCCCGGCGAGCGCCGCCGCCGGCCCGAACCAGGCGCCGGCGATCAGCGGCCCGGCCGCCCCCTTCGCGGCGTCGAGCAGCAGCGTCAGCGCGGCGAGGCCCTTGTTGCCGGTGCGCAGCACGTTGGTGGCGCCGATGTTGCCCGAGCCGATCTTGCGGATGTCGCCGAGGCCGGCGAGCCGGGTGATGACGAGGCCGAACGGGATCGAGCCGATCAGATAGGCGACGGCGATCGCGATCGCCGCGTCGGGCAGGCTCAGCGTCCAGGCCGCGGAGTCGTTCATTCAGGCTGCCTCCCGCTTCGTCTCGGCGCCGAAGATGGTGCGGCCGTCGACGACGGTGCGCACGACGGCGCCCTGCACCGGCCGGCCGTCGAACGGCGAGTTCTTCGACTTGCTGCGGAACGCATCCTCGTCGATCTGCCACGGCCGCTCGGGATCGATGAGCACGAGGTCGGCCGGCGCGCCCTTGGCCAGGCGCCCGGCCTCGAGCCCCATGCGCTCGGCCGGACGGCAGGTGACCAGCGCCAGCGCCGCCGGCAGCGTCAGGTGCTTGTTGTGATGGAGCTCGAGCGTCAGCGGCAGCAAGGTCTCCAGCCCGATGATGCCGAACGCTGCCTGGGCGAAGGGCAGGCGCTTCGAGTCCTGGTCGTACGGCGCGTGGTCGCTGGCGATGGCGTCGATCGTGCCGTCCTTGACGCCCTCGACCACGGCCTGGCGGTCGTCCTCGCCGCGCAGCGGCGGGCGCACCTTGGCGAAGGTGCGGTAGTCGCCGACCGCGGTCTCGTTGAGCGCGAAATAGTGCGGCGCCGTATCGCAGGTGACGTCGAGGCCGCGTCGCTTGGCGGCGCGGATCGCCTCGATGGCCGCCGCGGTCGACAGGTGCGCGGCGTGGTAGCGGCCACCGGTCGCCTCGACGAGGCGCAGGTCGCGCTCGATCATGATCACCTCGGCCACCGCCGGCAGGCCCGCGAGGCCGAGCCGCGCCGCGATCTCGCCGGCGTTCATCTGGCCGCCCTCGGCGAGCTCCGGCTCCTCCGGATGCTGCACGATCATGTGCCCGAAGGTGCGCGCGTAGCTGAGCGCCCGCTGCAGCGTCTTGGCGTTGGCCACCGCGCGCTCGCCGTCGGTGAACGCGACCGCGCCGGCCTCGCCCATCAGCCCCATCTCGGTCAGCTCGCTGCCGGCCATGCCGCGCGTCAGGGCGGCGTAGCAGTGGATCTTGGCGAGCCGGGTCTCGCGGGCGCGGCGGGCGACGAACTCCATCACCGCGACGTTGTCGATCGGCGGCTCGGTGTTCGGCAGGCAGACCATCGTCGTCACCCCGCCGGCCGCCGCCGCGCGCCCGGCGCTCTCGATGTTCTCCATGTGCTCGTGGCCCGGCTCGCGCAGCTGCACGCGGATGTCGACGAGGCCGGGCGCGAGGCAGAGCCCGCCGCAGTCGACGGTCTCGGCGCCCTCCGGCGCGCCGTCGCCGAACAGACCCGCGCCGATGTCGGCGATGCGGCCGTCCTCGACCAGCACGCCGCCCGCCGCGTCGAGGCCGCTCGCCGGGTCGATCAGGCGGGCGTTGACGTAGGCCGTGCGGTATTTCGGCGCCGGGCTCATGACGGCACGTTGCCCAGCAGCTCGCGCGTCAGCAGGTCGAGGCAGGCCATGCGCACGGCGACGCCCATCTCGACCTGCTCGCGGATCACCGAGCGGTCGATGTCGTCGGCGAGTTCGGAGTCGATCTCGACGCCGCGGTTCATCGGCCCCGGATGCATGACCAGCGCGTCCGGCCGCGCCGCCGCCAGCTTCTCGCGGTCGAGCCCGAAGAAGTGGAAGTACTCGCGCACCGACGGCACGAAGCGGCCCTGCATGCGCTCGAGCTGGAGGCGCAGCATCATGACGATGTCGCAGTCGGCGAGGCCGCGCCGCATGTCGTGATAGACCTCGACGCCGAAGCGCTCGATCGCCCCGGGCAGCAGCGTCGGCGGCGCCACCACGCGGACCCGCGCGCCCATGGTCTGCAGCAGAATGATGTTCGAGCGCGCGACGCGGCTGTGCAGCACGTCGCCGCAGATCGCCACGGTGAGGCCCTGCAGCCGGCCCTTGCGGCGGCGGATCGTCAGCGCGTCGAGCAGCGCCTGCGTCGGGTGCTCGTGGCTGCCGTCGCCGGCGTTCATGACGGCGCAGTTGACCTTCTCGGAGAGCAGCTTGACGGCGCCGGAATCGCTGTGGCGGACGACGAGCACGTCGGTGTGCATGGCGTTCAGCGTCATCGCCGTGTCGATCAGCGTCTCGCCCTTCTTGATCGCGCTGGTCGAGACCGACATGTTGATGACGTCGGCGCCGAGCCGTTTGCCGGCGAGCTCGAACGAGGTGCGCGTGCGCGTCGAGCTCTCGAAGAACAGGTTCATGACAGTGCGGCCGCGCAACAGCGACAGCGTCTTGTCGGGCTTGCGGCTCTGCTCGACGTAGGAATCGGCGAGGTCTAGCACCATGCCGATGGTCGCCGCCGAAAGCCCCTCGATCCCCAGCAGGTGCCGGTGCGGAAAACGCAACGAGGAATCGGCGTCGGCGCTCATGGGCCGCGACTATAGCCCCCGCCGCCGCGGCGCGACAAGCGCTTGCTCGGGGCGGGCGGGCGGTCGGGCGACGCTCTGCGCATCGCCCGGTTCCGGGGCAGGTTTCCATGCGCACGCCGCCCCCTCCCGCGGGGGAGGAGGCGGCCATGCACGGGGCGTGGCAGGTCAGGGTGCCCGGGCGACGGGCGCTACTCGGGCGGCTGCGGCAGGCAGATGCTGGTTCCCAGGCATTTGACCTTGCCGTCGACAGCGGCACCGTCGGTCGTCCGCACGATCGAGAGGTTGGTCGCCGTGACGTCGCCCGCGACGGTCGAATTCCCCGTCAGGTCGAGTTCCGACAGGATGTCCACCTGAACGTCTCCGGCGATCGCCGACGACCGACGGACGAGGAGATGCGACTGGTGCGCGGCGACGATATTGCCGGTCACCCGGCCGGGCCGCAGGTCGAGGAAGCTGTTGCGGTCGAGGCTGATCGCGACGTCGCCGCCGCCGGTATTGTCGACGGTGTCGCCGCGGGCGCGATAGGTGCCGTGCTGGTAGATGGCGACGCCCTCGTTCGCGCTGTTCCTGATCGTGTTGTTGCGGCCGCTGACGACGCTGCCGACCGATGCGCACAGCCCCCAGCCATTACCGTCGATCGTGCTGTTTCGGACATCGGCGAAAGAGCCCATGAACACGAGAACGCCGCATTCCAGGGAGCCGGTGACGAAGATGTTGTCGACCGTCGCCGAGGCGCCGTTCATCACCAGGACTCCCTCGAACGCGATCCCGGGCACGGTCACCGTCATGTTCCGGATCGTGAAACGCTTTGCGCCGACGACGCTCAGCGTACCGGCAATTTCGCCATTGGCGCCGCCGGCGATCGTCACGTCGTCGACGGACACGAACACGTCCTCGGTGCAGGTGCCGTTCACGAACACGTCCTTGTGTCCCAAGGCGATGGCGTCCGAAATTCCTGGAAACGTGCCGCAATTGACGGTGATCGCGGCTTTGGCGGATGCAAGGCCGATCGTCGTTCCGGCAAGCGCCGCGAGGCCGGCCACGAGAAGATTCCGCATCATCGCTCGATCCTCCATGTCTCTCTCTGGGAACGGTCCGCTCCCTCGATGCGGCCGAAGCGGCATTGCGAGACGGCGGTCCGGAGCATCGAGGATGCCACGTCGGACGGGAAATGCGAACGCCGACGGATTGCCGTCGACGGTCGAAGCGGCGGCCGAGCCGCCGTCCGCCGCAGACGGAGACGCGGCAAGTGATGGTTCGGAGCACCGTAATTCGGTAATTCGGAAACACGTAATTCGGGGACAAAATACTTATGTCGCTTCGGATTAAGTATTGTGTCCCCGAATTACCTCGAATTACCCGAACTACCCGCCAACCGCCCCGGCGGCGC
>JBFHDX010000038.1:0-30051 GCA_041584475.1 Alphaproteobacteria bacterium | reverse complement strand
CTCCCCCACCCGGCCACCCACAGCGTACGATACCGTTGGATGGCCGGGTGGGGGAGCGGGCCGGAGCCGATTCCACGCACGTGGATGATGTACTAGAGCCGGCGCCCGCTACCCCGGTCGAACACCGACATCTGCGAGAGGTCGATGCGCGTGCGCAGCGCCTTGCCGATCTCGATCCGCTCGCGCGGACTGAAGCGGCCGCCGATATCGCCGCTCCCGAAAGCCAGCTCGACGTGCTGGTCGAAGCCGTTGGTCTCGACCAGCGTCGGAACGAGGTCCAGCTCGATCACCGGTCCGCGGGCCGAATGGTCAAGTCCGGTCACGTATTCCGGGCGGATGCCGACGACGACCTCGGCGCCGTCCGCGACGCCGTCGGCGAACGGGTAGTGAGCGGCCGGCAGCTCCCGGTTGTCGCCGTCGAGGGCGACTTCGATGCAGGTGCCGGCGTCGGTCTGGCGGATCACGCCGTCGATGAAATTCATCGCCGGCGAGCCGATGAAGCCGGCGACGAAGCGGTCGACGGGATAGTCGTACACCTGCTGTGGCGGCCCCAGCTGCGCGATCACGCCGCCTTCCATCACCGCCACCTCGGTCGCGAGACTCATCGCCTCGGTCTGGTCGTGCGTGACGTAGACGATGGTGGCCCCGAGCGCCTGGTGGAGGCGCTTGATCTCGGCCCGCATCTCGACCCGCAGTTTCGCGTCGAGGTTCGACAGCGGCTCGTCGAACAGGAACAGCTTCGGCTGCCGCACCAGGGCGCGCCCCATCGCCACGCGCTGGCGCTGCCCGCCGGAGAGCTGGGCCGGCCGCCGGTCGAGAAGCCCGTCGATGCGCAGCATCGCCGCGACCTTCTGCAGGGCGGATTGCTGCTCCGCCTTCGATGCGCCGCGCACCTGCATGCCGAAGGTGATGTTCTTGGCCACCGACATGTTCGGATACAGCGCATAGGACTGGAACACCATGGCGATGTCGCGGTCCTTCGGGGGGACCCCCGTCATGTCGCGGCCGCCGATCAGAATCCGGCCGGCACTCGGCTGTTCGAGCCCGGCGATGCAGTTCAGCAGCGTCGACTTGCCGCAGCCAGACGGGCCGACGAGGACCAGGAACGCGCCGTCCTCGATCGCGAGATCGATGTTCTGCAGCACCCGCGTGTCGCGGAAGCTCTTGCCGAGTCCTTCGACCTGCAGTACCGGATGCCCGCTTCGCGTCATGCCCCTATCCCTTTACGGCGCCGGCCGTCAGCCCGCGGATGAAATACTTCCCCGCCAGCACGTAGACGAGAAGCGTGGGCAGGCCGGCGATGATCGCCGCCGCCATGTCGACGTTGTACTCCTTAACGCCCGTCGTCGAATTGACGATGTTGTTGAGGGCCACGGTGATCGGCTGCGTGCCGGCCTGGCTGAACGAGACCCCGAACAGGAAGTCGTTCCAGATCTGCGTGAACTGCCAGATCACGGTGACCACGGCGATCGGCGCCGACAGCGGCAGGAAGATGCGGAAGAAGATCGTGAAGAACCCCGCGCCGTCGACCTTCGCCGCCTTCACCAGCTCCACCGGAATCGTCACGTAGTAGTTGCGGAAGAACAGGGTCGTGAAGCCCAGGCCGTAGACCACGTGCACGAGGACGAGTCCGCTGATCGATCCCGCCAGGCCGAGCATCCCGAGCGTGCGGGCCATCGGCAGCAGGACCACCTGGAAGGGGATGAAGCAGCCGAACAGCATCACCGCGAAGATCACGTTGGCGCCGCGGAATCGCCAGTGCGACAGGGCATAGCCGTTCACCGCGCCGAGGAAGGTCGACAGCAGGACCGCGGGCACGACCATGCGCACGCTGTTCCAGAAGAACGGGCGCAGGCCTTCGCACAGAATGCCGGCGCAGGCGGAACTCCAGGCCGTCGTCCACGAGACCAGCGTCGGGCTCTCCGGAAGGCTCATGAGCGAGCCGGCCCGGATCTCGTCCAGGCTCTTGAGCGAGGTTATGACCATCACCAGCAGCGGCAGCATATAGTAGGCGACGAACAGCGCCAGCAGCAGGTAGAGGAAGCCGCGCAACGCCAGCCGCCGAACCCGCCGGCCCGACAGGCCGGCGGTCGGGCCCGGGGCACCGCTCGTCATCACCGCGTCAGTCATCGCGCGACCTCAGCTCCGAATAGAGATAGGGGACGATGATGGCGGCGATCGTCGCCAGCATGACGGTCGCGCTGGCGGCGGCCTGTCCGAGGTCGCCGCGCGAGAAGGCCATCGCGTACATGTAGGTGGCGGGCAGGTCGGTCGCGTAGCCCGGGCCGCCGCCGGTCAGCGCGATCACCAGGTCGAAGCTCTTGATCGCCAGATGGGCGAGCACGACGATCGCGCTCAGGAAGACCGGGGCCAGCGACGGGATGATGATGCTGACATAGATGCGCGGCAGGCTGACGCCGTCGACCATTGCCGCCTTTATGACCTCCTGGTCGACCGAGCGCAGCCCGGCCAGGAAGAGCGCCATGACGAAGCCCGAGGCCTGCCAGACACCGGCGATGACCACGGTATAGATCGCCATGTCGGGATCGACGAGCCAGTCGAAACGGAAGCTCTCCCAGCCCCACGACTGCACGACCGATTCGATGCCCAGGCCCGGGTTCAGGATCCACTTCCAGGCGGTGCCGGTGACGATCAGCGACAGCGCCATGGGGTACAGATAGATCGTCCGGATCGCCCCCTCGACGCGGATGCGCTGGTCGAGCAGGATCGCCAGAAACAGCCCCAGCGCGACCGAGATGGCGATGAACAGGAAGCTGAAGATGAACAGGTTCTCGAGCGCGACCTCCCAGCGCGGCGTGCGGAACAGCCGGACGTACTGGCCGAAACCGTCGAGGTCATAGCGCGGCAGGATCCGCGAGCGCGTCAGCGAGACGTATGCGGTCCAGACGATGAAGCCGTAAACGAAGAACATCACCGCGCCGAACGACGGCGCGATGACGATTTTCGGAATGTTCCGCGACAGCCAGCCTGACATGGGCCGGCCTAGGCCGCGCTGGCGGGGAGCCGCCGTTCATCGCGGCTCCCCGGGTTTCGCCCGCTCACAGCGAGTTGGCAACCGCTTCGGCCAACATCTTCGCGGCCTGGGCCGAGGTGATGTCGGAGTTGAAGTGCCGCGTCACGACGTCGGTGATCGCGCCCGCCTGCTGGCCGCGCAGCGCCATGCCGTGGGCGTAGCTCGGCAGCAGCGTGCCGCTGTTCGACGCGACGTCCATGTCATAGGCGGAGCGGCGCGCGCAGTAGTCGAACTCGGCCAGCGGCGTGCCGAGACGCGCCGGGATCGAGCCCTTGTTCAGGTTGAACACCTTCTGGAAATTCTCGCCCACGATCAGCTTGGCGAGCAGCTTCTGCCCGGAGACCTTGTCGCCGCCGCGCACCTTGAACATCGCGAAGCTGTCGACGTTGTACAGAAAGCCCGGTCCCGGCGTGGGCGAACACTGGTAGTCCTTGCCGGGCACCTTGCCGGCGGCGGTGAATTCACCCTTGGCCCAGTCCCCCATGATCTGGAAGGCCGCCTCGCCGTTGATCACCAACGCCGTCGCCAGGTTCCAGTCGCGCCCCGAGAAGTTGGCGTCGACGAAGCCGCGCAGCACGCGCATCTGGTCGAACACCTTGATCATCGTCGGGCTGTTCAGCGACGCCGGATCGAGGTCGACGAGGGCCTTCTGGTAGAAGGCGGGCCCGCCGATGCCGAGGAGCACCGCCTCGAACACGGTGGCGTCCTGCCAGGACTGGCCGCCGTGCGCGAGCGGCGTGACGCCCATCGATTTCAGCTTCACGGCCGCCTTGTTGAACTCGTCCCAGGTCGTCGGCATGGCGATGCCGGCCTTCGCCAGCACCGCGGTATTCGCCCAGATCCAGTTGATCCGGTGTACGTTCACCGGCGCCGCGCAGTACTTGCCGTCGCATTTCATGTGATTGGCGATCGCCGCCGGCAGCAGCGCGTCCCAGTTCTCCGCCTTGCCGACGTCGCTGAGGTCGGCGAGCGCGCCTTCCTCGTACCATTCCTGGATGCTCGGCCCCTTCAGCTGCACGGCGGTCGGCGCGTTGCCGGCGAGAACCCGTGCCCGCAGCGCCTGCATCGCGGCGTCACCGCCGCCCCCGGCCACCGGCATGTCGACCCACTTGCCGCCATTGCTCTGGAATTCGTCCATCAGCGTCTGCACCGCGCGGGCTTCGCCGCCGGAGGTCCACCAGTGCAGGACCTCGACCTCGGGCGCCGCCAGCGCCGTGCCGGTCCCCAACCCGGCGATCACGGTCAGGGGTGCCAGGATAATCCGTCTCATCAATGCCTCCCGTTTCCAATTGCCTGCATGACCGTCGTCTCGACGGTCGTGCCGGACTCCATCAAAGCGCGGACGAGCCACCACAATCAACAGGGAACATCGACCCCCGGGGCGAAACCGGGCCGATCGGACCGCCGGTCGCGCCGGTCGGCGGGCACTGCGATGCCGGGATGTCGTCGGTTTCCGCCGCGCGCCGCGGCGGGCGCTTGCCCGCGCACCGGTTTCGTCCCATGTTTGGTCCCGTGGAATGCAGAGGACCGGCACGACCATGCGACGTTCCCAGATCAACGACATCATCCGCCAGGGCGAGGCCTTCATCGCCTCGTTCGGCTTCCGCCTGCCGCCGTTCGCGCACTGGACGCCGGCCGACTGGGAGTCGCGACGCGACGAGGCCGACATGATCCTCGGCGCGCGCCTTGGCTGGGACATCACCGACTACGGCCAGGGCGACTTCGCGCGGACCGGGCTGCTGCTGTTCACGCTGCGCAACGGCGATGCCGCCGCGCTCGGGCGCGGCCGCGGCATGGTCTACGCCGAGAAGATCATGATCTCAAGGGACGGCCAGCTGTGCCCGATGCACCATCACGGGTCCAAGACCGAGGACATCATCGTCCGCGGCGGCGCCCCGATCGAAGTCAAGCTCTACAATTCCGGCGTCGACGGCGCGCTCGACCGGGACGCACCCGTGCGCGTGCGTACCGACGGGATCGCCCGCGAAGTGACGCCCGGCGGCACCCTGGTGATCGGGCCCGGTGAATCGATCACGCTCGAGGCCGGCACCGCGCATGCCTTCTGGGCCAGCGGCGGCGACAGCCTGATCGGCGAGGTCTCGACCGTCAACGACGACGAGACCGACAACCACTTCCACCAGCCGGTGGCGCGCTTCCCCGACATCGAGGAGGACGAGCCGCCCTACCGGCTGATCGTGCCGGACTACGCGCGGCTCGCTGCCTGAGCGGCCGGCGGTTCTCTCCCGCTCAGTCCGCGGTCGTCGCGGCGCGCGCCGCCGTGCGCTTGTTGTCGAGATGGCGCCGCAGGGTCGCAGCCAGTCGCGCGCCGTCCCTCGCCTCGAGCGCCTCGAGCATCTCCTCGTGCTCGCGGATCGCCTGGTCCCAGCGCTGGGTCGTCAGGTTGGCGATATAGCGGTGTCGGCGGATACGCCCGACCAGCCGCCGGTAGGTCTCGACCAGGACGGTGTTGCCCGAGGCCTCGACGATGCGCTCGTGGATCTGCTGGTTGAGCTTGAAATACTCCGGCAGCTCCTGGCGCGTGCGGTGCAGCACCATCTGGTAGTGCAGCACCCGGATCTCGGCGACGTCCGAGGCACTGACCCGGTGACAGGCGAGCTCGCCGGCCAACGCTTCCATGGCGCCGATCACGTGGAACGTCTGGTCGACCTCCTCGGCGCTCGGGTTGGCGACGGTCGCACCGCGGTTCGGCTGCAGTAGCACCAGGCCTTCGGCGGCCAGCATCTTCAGGGCCTCGCGCAGCGGCGTGCGCGAGATGCCGAGGCGGTCGCAAAGGGCCTGTTCCGGGATGCGCTCGCCCGGCAACAGCTCTCCCTCGATGATCATGTCGCGCAGCCAGCCGGCCGCTTCGGCGTGCAGCGGCCGGCGCGAGCGCGGCGTCCCCGCTTCGCGTAGGGCCGCGGGCGAGCCGTGAGCGTCGTCACTCATCCCGTCTCTCCTTCCGCGCCTCTCCCGTCAAGCGCCCGCTCGAGAACGCGGGCTACGTGCACCGCTTCACGGCCCGCCCCGTCGCGAATCTGGTGGCGACAGCTCGTGCCGTCGGCGACGATGACGGCGTCGGCCGGTGCCGCGCGCACCGCGGGCAGCACGTCGAGGTCGCCGATCTTCATCGACACGTCGTAATGCTCCGCCTCGTAGCCGAACGCGCCCGCCATGCCGCAGCAGGTCGACTCGACCGTCTCGACCGCGAGCCCCGGGACCAGCGACAGGGTCTTCTGCACGGTCTCCATCGCCGCGAACGATTTCTGGTGACAGTGCCCGTGCAGCAGCGCGCGCTCGTGGCCGAGCGGCCGCAGGGCCGGCCTGAAACGTCCCGCCTCGGCCTCGGCCGCGATGAACTCCTCGAACATCACCGCGGCGTCCGCGATTGCCCGGGCGTCCGGGCCCGGCGCCAGCGCGAGGAACTCGTCGCGCAGTGAATACAGGCACGAGGGCTCCAGCCCGACGACGGGCGCGCCGGCGGCGACCCAGGGCCGCAGCGCCGCGATCGTGCGCCGCGCCTCGGCCCGTGCTTCCTCGACCAGGCCGGCCGCCAGCAGCGTCCGCCCGCAGCACAGCGGTCGCCCGCCCGTGGCCGGCCGGGCGACATGCACGCGGTAACCGGCGGCCGCGAGCACGCGGACCGCCGCGTGCGCGTTCTCCGGCTCGAACCAGCTGTTGAAGCTGTCGACGAACAGCACCACGGGCGGGCCGTCCTCCGGGCCGGTCGCCGCCTGGTCATGGCGGAAGAAATCGCGGCGCCAGCGCGGCAGCGCGCGCCGCGCGCTGAGGCCGGCGAGCGCTTCGCCGAGCCAGGCGAGCGGCGCCAGCCGGTTCCGCAGGTTGAGCAGCGGCGCGATCCGGGCCGCCCAGCGCGCGTAGCGAGGCATGTAGGCAACGATGCGGTCGCGCAGCGAGAGACCGTGCCGCTTGCGGTAGTGGTACAGGAATTCGTACTTCATCCGCGCCATGTCGACGCCGGTCGGACATTCGCGCCGGCAGCCCTTGCAGCCGACGCACAGCTCCATCGCCGCCTTCATCGCCGGCCCGGTCAGGGCGTCGCCGCCCAGCTGTCCGGTGAGCGCCAGCCGCAGGCTGTTCGCGCGCCCGCGTGTGACATGCATCTCGTCGCCGGTGGCGCGGTAAGAGGGGCACATGACGCCGGGGCGCGCCTTGCGGCAGGTTCCGTTGTTGTTGCACATCTCGATCGCGGCCGGGAAGCCGCCCCACTCGGACCAGTCGAGCGCAGTCTCGAGGGGCTCGGCGGCGTAGCCGGCCGGATAGCGGAACAGCGAGCGGTCGTCCATCCGCGGCGGTCGCACGATCTTGCCCGGATTGAACAGCCCGCCCGGGTCGAACTCGTCCTTCACCGCCTCGAAGGCGCGGGCGACCTCGGCGCCGTACATCGGCTCGAGGAACTCGGAGCGCACCAGCCCGTCGCCGTGCTCGCCGGAGAACGAGCCCTTGTATTCGCGCACCATCGCGAACGCTTCCTCGGCGATTTCGCGCATTTTGCGCACGTCGGTGCCGTCCTTCATATTGAGCACCGGCCGCACGTGCAGCGTGCCGACCGAGGCGTGCGCGTACCAGGTGCCGCTGGTGCCGTGCTTCGCGAACACGCCGTTCAGCCGCTCGGTGTAGTCGGCGAGGTGCTCCAGGGGTACGGCGCAGTCCTCGATGAAGGAGACCGGCTTGCCGTCGCCCTTCATCGACATCATGATGTTCAGCCCCGCCTTGCGCACGTCCCAGACCTGCCGCTGGAAGTCGGCGTCGGTCGCCTCGACGACGGCGCCCGGAAAGCCGAGGTCGCCCATCAGCGCGACGAGCCGCGCCAGATCGCGGCGCTGCGCCTCCCCGTCCTCGCCGGCGAACTCGACCAGCAGCAGCGACTGCGGCTCGCCCTGGACGAAGCGGTCGACGATCGGCCGGAACATCGGGATCTCGCGCGCCAGGTCGATCATCGTGCGGTCGACCAGCTCGACCGCCGACGGCCCCAGTTCGACGATGTGCTGCGTCGACGCCATGGCGTCGCGGAAGGTCGGGAAATGGCAGATGCCGAGCACCCGGTGCGGCGGGATCGGCTGCAGCTCGAGCTCGATCTCGCTGAAGAAGGCGAGCGTGCCCTCCGAGCCGACCAGCAGGCTGGCCATGTTGTGGCCCTCGCTGCGGATCGTCTCGATGTTGTAGCCGCCGACCTTGCGCAGCAGCGTGGGGATGCCGGCGTCGATCGCGGCGGCGTGGCGCGCCGCGAGTGCGCGCATCTGCTGCACGAGCGCGAGATAGCGGTCCGCCGCGTCGAGCCCGGCGAGGTTGCCCGGCACCTCGCCGAACGTCACCGCGCTGCCGTCGGCGAGGACGGCGTCGATGGCGTGCACATTGTGCACCATGTTGCCGTACCGGATCGAACGCGACCCGCAGCTGTTGTTGCCGGCCATGCCGCCGATCGTCGCCCGGTTCGCCGGCGAGACGTCGACCGGGAAGAACAGGCCGTGCGGCTTCAGCTGCGCATTGAGCTGGTCGAGAACGATGCCGGGCCGTACGCGCACGCGGCGCCCGGGAGGGTCGAGCGCGACGATGTCGCGCAGGTGCTTGCTGGTGTCGATGACCAGTGCCTCGCCGACCGTCTGTCCACACTGCGACGTGCCAGCACCGCGCGGCAGCACCGGTACGCCGTCGTCGCGCGCGATCTCGATGGCAAGGCGGATATCCTCGGCCGTGCGCGGCACGACGACGCCGACCGGCACGATCTGGTAGATCGAGGCGTCGGTGCTGTAGCGGCCGCGGCTGAACGGGTCGAACAGGACCTCGGCCTGCGTCTCGCGGCGCAGGCGGCGCGCGAGCGGACTGTCGCTCTCGTTCAAGGCGGCGGCGTGCGTCGCGCTTCCCATGGTCCGTTCCCCGGCGGCTCCACTCCGCCCGAAAGCATAAACAAATCCCTAATCAGTTGCATACAAATTGTAGCTCACCGCATCGAAGAATCAATCGGCAGCGTAATAACTAACTAATATGGTTAACAAAAATAGATCTCAATCGGAGCTTGCAACTTACAGGATTGTATGCAAATCTCTCAAACAAAGCTATAATGCGTCGAACGGCAGAATCAATGGGAGGTCGCCAGGTGACGTTCCGGAGCGGACGCCATTTCCTTCAGATTCCCGGCCCCACCAACGTCCCCGACCGGATCCTCCGGGCGATGGATTTGCCGACGATGGATCACCGGGGGCCGGAATTCGCGGAAATGGGCCGCGAGGTTCTCGCCGGCATCAAGCGTGTCTTCCAGACCGAGGGCGACGTCGTCATCTTCCCGAGCTCCGGTACCGGCGCCTGGGAAGCGGCGCTGGTGAACACGCTGTCGCCCGGCGATCGGGTGCTGATGTACGAGACGGGACATTTCGCGACGCTGTGGTCGCAGCTCGCGCGGCGCCTCAATCTCGAGGTCGAGCTGATCCCGGGCGATTGGCGGCACGGCGTCGATGCGTCGGCCATCGAGTCCCGGCTGCGCGAGGACGGTGATCACGCATGCAAGGCCGTATGCGTCGTCCACAACGAGACGTCAACCGGTGTCACCAGCAATGTGCCCGCCGTGCGCCGCGCGATCGATGCCGCGCGCCACCCGGCGTTGCTCATGGTCGACACGATCTCGTCGCTGGCGTCGATCGACTACCGCCACGATGCCTGGGGCGTCGACGTGACCGTCGGCGGTTCACAGAAGGGGCTGATGCTGCCGCCGGGACTAGGATTCAATGCGGTCGGTGCCAAGGCGAAGCGGGCGGCGCAGGGCGCCGGGCTGCCGCGGTCCTACTGGTCGTGGGACGAAATGCTGGGGCCGAATGCGAAGGGTTTCTTTCCCTATACGCCGGCGACCAACCTGCTCTATGGTCTGCGCGAGGCGCTGCGCATGCTGCTCGACGAGGAAGGGCTGGACAACGTGTTCGCGCGCCATCGCCGGCTCGCCGAGGCGACGCGCCGCGCGGTACGCCACTGGGGGCTGGAGATGCTGTGCCGGAACGAGGACGAATACAGCGATTCGCTGACCGCCGTCCTGATGCCCGACGGCCACGACGCCGACGCGCTGCGCAAGGTGATCCTCGAACGCTACGACATGTCGCTCGGCTCCGGGCTCGGCAAGATCGCCGGCAAGGTGTTCCGCATCGGTCATCTCGGCGATTTCAACGAGCTGATGCTGATGGGTACGCTCGCCGGGGTCGAGATGGGGCTGGCGGTCGCCGGCGTGCCGCACGAGCGCGGCGGCGTCCTGCAGGCGATGGATTTTCTCTCCGAGAGGCGGAACGGCTGACCGTCGCGGCCGGCCGCACCGCCTGAACCGCAAACATGAAACGTACAACGAACAGAACAGACTGGACCTAGAAGGAGGAGATTATGAGACTCTTGAAACTGATCACCGGGCTGGTGCTGGCGGTCGGCATCGCGGCCCCGGCCGTCGCCGAAGAACTCGTCCTGAAGTTCGGCCATGTCGGCGCACCCGGCTCGCTCTTCGACGTCTCGGCGAACGAGTTCGCGCGCCGCGCCAATGAGCGGCTTGCCGGCACGGCGCGCGTCGAGGTGTTCGGCTCCAGCCAGCTCGGCAAGGACCAGGAGCTGCTGCAGAAGCTGAAGCTCGGCACCGTCGATTTCGCCCTGCCGTCGACGGTGATGTCGACCGTCGCCGACGAGTTCGGCCTGTTCGAGATGCCCTATCTCGTGAAGAACCGCAGCCACATGAACCGGATCGAGAACGAGATCTTCTGGAGCAAGCTTGCGCCGGCCGCGGACGCCAAGGGCTACGGCATCATCGCGGTGTGGGAGAACGGCTTCCGCCACATCACCAACAACCTGCGGCCGATCGAGAAGCCGGCCGACCTGCAGGGCATCAAGCTGCGCACGCCGAAAGGGGCATGGCGCGTCAAGATGTTCCAGACCTATGGCGCGAACCCGACTCCGATGGCGTTCTCGGAAGTGTTCACCGCGCTCCAGACGGGCGTCATCGACGGCCAGGAGAATCCGTTCGCGCAGATCTACAGCGCCAAGTTCCAGGAAGTGCAGAAGTACCTGTCGCTGACCGGACACGTATATACGCCGGCCTACGTGGCGGTCGGCAAGGCGCGCTGGCAGAAGCTGCCCGACGATATCCGCACGGCGCTCGAGGAGACCGCCAAGGAGACCCAGGCCTACGTCTATGAGACGGCGGCGGCGATGGAGGACGATCTTCTCGCCAAGCTCAAGGCCGGTGGCATCAAGGTCAACGAGGCCGACAAGCAGGCCTTCATCGACGCCAGCGACTCCATCTACAAGGAGTTCGCGACCACCGTGCCGGCCGGCAAGGAGATGGTCGAGCACGCCTTGCGCCTGGCGGAAGGCTCCTAAACGGTGCGATAACAGCCCCCGTCCCGGGCCTGCGGGTCCGGGCGGGGGTTTTTGCCGGTTGCGGCACGCAGGGAGGTCTCCATGGCGACGCTCGCTCGCGCGCGCCAGCTCTACGAACGTTTGCTCGAGGCGGTGACGATCTTCCTCATGATCGCGCTCACCGCCGTGGTCGTCGTCGCGGTCGTCTATCGCAAGGCGGGCGCCTCGCTCGTCTGGTACGACGAGGTCGCGTCGGTCATGCTGGCCTGGCTCACCTATTACTGTGCCGCGCTGGCGGCGCTGAAGCGAAACCATATCGGCTTCGAGGGCGTCATCGAATCGGTACCCCCGCGGCTCGCGCTGCTGTTCCTCGTGGTCTCCGAGATCGTCATCTTCACCTTCTTCGGGCTGCTCGCCTGGGTCGGCGTGATCGTGCTCCAGGTGCTCGAGGGCGACACGCTGGTCAGCCTGCCGCAGGTGCCGGTGCGACTGACGCAGTCGGTGATCCCGATCGGTGCCGTGCTGTTCATGATCGGCGAGGCGCTCAGCCTGCCCGAGACCTGGCGCCGCTTGCGGGCCGGCAAGAAACTGCACGAAGGCCCCGGTCAGGTGCCGGGCGATACGGGCGCCGCCCAGGGGAGCCCGGGCCCGTGACGCTCTTCCTGATGCTGGTCGGGCTGATCGCCCTGATCCTCATAAACGTCCCGATCGCGATCGCACTGGCGGCGGTGGCGGTGGCCGCGATGATCGCCACCGGCGGCGCCGACCTGCTGCCCAACATCGCGCTGGTGATGTACGACGGCGCGACCAATTTCCCGCTGCTGGCAATCCCGATGTTCATCCTCGCCGGGGCGATCATGAATTCGTCGGGTATCTCGCGGCGGCTGATCGCCTTCGCCTCGGCGCTGCTCGGGTTCATCCGCGGCGGCCTGGCGATGGTCAACATCGCCGCCTCGATGTTCTTCGCCGAGATCTCCGGCTCCGCCGTCGCCGACGTGGCGGCGCTCGGCTCGATCCTGATCCCGGCGATGAAGCGCAAGGGCTATCCGACGCCGTTCGCCGCCGCCGTGACGTCGTCCTCGGCGACCATCGCCGTCATCATCCCGCCGTCGATACCGATGATCCTCTATGCCGTGATGTCCGACAGCTCGGTCGTGCAGCTCTTCGTCGCCGGAATCATTCCGGGCATCCTCGGCGGCTTCGGCATGATGGGCGTGTCGTACTGGTTCGCCCGCCGCTACAACTATCCGGTGGAGGAGATCTTCCAGCTCGAGCGGTTGTGGCGGACGTTCAAGGAAGCCGCCTGGGCGTTCTTGCTGCCCTTCATCATCCTCGGCGGCATCTTCGGCGGGTTCGTGACCGCGACCGAGGGCGCCGGGCTCGCCGTCGTCGCCGCCCTCGTCATCGGCGGGCTGATCTATCGCGAGCTCGACTGGCGGCACCTGCACGATGCGATCATCGAGGGCGGCATCCAGACCGCGGTCGTCATGCTGCTCGTCGCCGCCTCGGCGCTCGTCGGCGTCTATCTGACCGAGCAGCAGGTGCCGCAGAAGCTCGCGGCGGCGATCCTGAGCCTGACCGAGAACCGCTACGCGGTGCTCGCGCTGCTCAATGTGTTCTTTCTCGTGATCGGGCTGTTCCTGCACTCGGCGGCGGCGATCATTCTCGTGGTGCCGATCGTCATGCCGCTGGTCTACGCGGTCGGCATCGATCCGGTCCATTTCGGGCTCGTCGTCACGCTCAACCTCGGTATCGGGCAGCAGACACCGCCGGTCGCCTCGGTGCTGATCACGGCCTGCGCCGTCGCCAAGGCGAACATCTGGGACGTCAGCAAGGTCAATGTCTATTTCATCGCCGTCATCGCGGCGGTGCTCCTGCTGGTGACCTACGTGCCGATCATTCCGATGGCGCTTGTCGAGCTGTTCTACCGCTAGGGATTTCCGACCATGTCGCAAGACAGCATCCTGCTCGACCGCGACGGCCACGTCGCGACGGTAACGCTGAACCGGCCGCACAAGCTCAACGCATTCACCAAGGCGATGTGGCGGCGGCTCGGCGAGGTCATGCGCGAGCTCTCGGCCGCGGACGATGTGCGCTGCATCGTTTTGCGCGGGGCCGGAGGCAAGGCGTTCTCGCCGGGCAACGACATTTCCGAGTTCGAGACCGAACGCGGCAACAAGCAGCAGGCGAAGGCATACGGGATCGTCCTCAACGAGACGCTCGGGGCGCTCGCCGAATGCCGCCACCCGACGCTGGCGCTGATCGAGGGCTTCTGCGTCGGCGGCGGGCTCGAGGTGGCGGCGCTGTGCGACATGCGCATCTGCGGCGAGTCGAGCCGTTTCGGCGTGCCCATCAAGCGGCTCGGCCTCGTCATGGCGTATCCCGAGATCTCGGGCCTGCTCAAGCTGGTCGGTCCGGCCACGACGCTGGAGATCCTGCTCGAGGGCCGGATCCTCGATGCGGGCGAGGCGTACGACAAGGGCCTGGTCAGCCGCGTCGTTCCCGACGGTGAGGTCGAGGCGGAGGCCTACGCGGCGGCCCGGCGCATCGCCGAAGGCGCGCCGCTCGTCGCGCGCTGGCACAAGGCCTTCGTCAGGCGCCTGCTCGACGACCCGGCACCGCTGACGCCGGCCGAACTCGAACAGGGGTACGATTGTTACGACACCGAGGATTTCCGGATCGGCTACCGCTCCTTCCTCGACAAGACCAAGCCGGCATTCAAGGGACGCTGAGCGATGGCCGGGCAGGGCGGACCGCTCGCCGGCATGCGTGTTCTCGAGCTGGCCCACATCATGGCCGGCCCCGTCTGCGGGCTGATGCTGGCGGACATGGGGGCGGACGTCGTCAAGGTGGAGAAGGTTCCCGGCGGCGACGATTCGCGTCGCTTCCTGCCGCCGGACATCGACGGCGAGTCCGCCGCCTTCATGATGATGAACCGCAACAAGCGCGGCATCGCGGTCAACCTCAAGCACGAGGACGGCAAGGCGGTGCTGCGCCGCCTGCTGCGCGACGCCGACGTCGTCATCGAGAACTACCGGCGCGACACCATGCAGCGGCTCGGCCTCGGATACGACACGCTGAAGCGGGACAATCCGGGCTTGATTTACTGCGAGATCTCCGGCTTCGGGCGCACCGGACCCTACGCCGACCGCGGCGGCTTCGACCTCATCGCCCAGGGCATGTCCGGCCTCATGAGCATCACCGGCGAGGGGCCCGGGCGGCCGCCGGTCAAGGTCGGCGCGCCGGTCAGCGACATCACCGCCGGCATCCTCGGCGCCCTCGGCGTCGCTGCCGCCTTCGCGCACAAGCAGCGCACCGGCGAGGGCCAGCGCGTCGATACCTCGCTGTTCGAGGCCGCCATCGTGCACACCTACTGGCAGTCCGCCATCGCGCTCGCCACCGGCAGGTCGCCGGGGCCGATGGGTTCCGCCCACCCGCTGAACGCGCCGTACCAGGCGTTCCGGACCGAGGACGGCTGGATCAACGTCGGCGCCGCGAACCAGAAGAACTGGCTGCGCCTGCTCGACGTGCTCGAGGCGCCCGAGCTGGCGGAGGATGCACGCTTTCGCAACAACCACGACCGCATGACGCACCTCGACGCGCTGGTCGCGGCGCTCGAGGTCCGTTTCCTGACACGCACGACGGCGGACTGGCTAAGCCGCATGGACGAGGCCGGCCTGCCGGCCGGGCCGGTCCTCGACATCGCCGAGATGCACGGCGATCCGCAGACCATCGCGCGCGCGATGATCACCGAGGTCGAGCACGTGCGACTCGGCGCCGTGAAGACCATCGGTCTGCCGGTCAAGTTCTCGGCGACGCCCGGCGTCGTGGCACGGGCTGCGCCGCTCTTCGGCGAGCACACGCGCGAGGTGCTGGCGGAGCACGGCTACGCGGGCGCGGAGATCGATGCGCTGGTCGCGGCCGGCGCGGTCGCCGTCGAATCGTGACGCGGCGACCGCCTTGCCGGGAACTCCCGGCGCGCCGCATCGGGCGCATAAATCGGAAGCAAAACCCGGGAAATTTAACCCGTTCTTAAGCGAGGTCGGGCAACGTTCGCTCGGTATCGGGCAGCGTGTTCCGTAGCAGCGCGTGGCCGCCACCCCGGCCGTCGCGCCGCCCCGCGCCGGGCTGACAGCCGGGGCGCGGGGGGGATGGCTGTCCGGCCAGCGGGAGCATCTCGGCATGAAGCTGACGATCAAGTCGAAACTGATCCTGATGGGGGTGGTCGCCATCGTCGCCATCGCCGTGCCCGTCGCGATCTCGTGGAACGCCAGCAGACACGTCAACGACGTCACGGTCGAGAACAAGCTGATGCTGGCCGAGGCCGAGCTCCTCAGCAATCTGCGCGTCGACGCGGCTCGGCTCGTGCTGGCGGCGATGGATTCGATCGTCGACGCCGCCGATGGCTATGTGTACGAGGAGCGCCTGCAGGTCATGGACAATGCGATCGAGGCGCTGCGCCAGCAGCGGCCGATGATCGAGATGATTGCCAGGCGCGCGCGGCGCTCCGAACTCGCCAAGCGGGTGGTGCAGCTGACCGACGATCTGGACCGCGTGGTTCGCGTCGAGCTCGTGCAGGCTGTCGAGGCCCGCGCCGGCGACGAGGTGTTCCGGCGGCTCGACGACGACATCGATTCGTACGGCGACGAGCTGCGCGAGCTGCTCGGCGACCTGCATGCGTTCGTGGCGCGCGAGGCGATCCAGTCGCAGACCTCGCTCGACTCGACCGTGGCGGGTTTCTCGACCCGCTCGCTCATCGCCGGCCTCGGCGCCATGATTGGCCTGCTCATCGTACTGACCATCATCGCCCGCAGCGTGGTTGCGCCGCTCTACCGGCTTTCCGGCGTCATGACGCAACTCGCCGCCGGCCGCACCGAGATCGAGATCACCGACATCGGGCGCGAGGACGAGGTCGGGGTCATGGTCGAGGCGGTGCAGACCTTCCGCGACAACGCCGTCGAGAAGCAGCGCCTGGAGCAGGAACGGGCCGTCGCGCAGGAGCGGGCGGACGAGGAGCGGCGGCAATCGACGATGATCATCGCCGAACGGTTCGAGCGCTCGGTGAAGCAGGTCGTCGACAGCGTGTCGTCGGCAGCGACCGAGATGCAGGCGACGGCGCAGCAGATGTCGTCGACGGCGGACGAGACCAGCCGGCAATCGGCGAACGTCGCCTCGGCATCCGAGGAGGCGACGACGAACGTGCAGACGGTCGCCGCCACGGCCGAGCAGCTCAGTGCCTCGATCGCCGAGATCGGCCGCCAGGTCAACCAGTCGGCGGTGATCGCCGGCAACGCGCTGCACGAGGCGGAATCGACCAACATGACCGTGCAGGGGCTCTCCGAGGCGGCATCGAAGATCGGCGACGTCGTCAAGCTGATCAACGACATCGCCGGCCAGACCAACCTGCTGGCGCTGAACGCGACGATCGAGGCGGCGCGGGCCGGCGAAGCCGGCAAGGGCTTCGCCGTCGTCGCCCAGGAGGTCAAGAACCTCGCCAACCAGACGGCGCGCGCGACCGAGGAGATCTCGCAGCAGATCACCGCGGTCCAGGAGGAGACCGAGGGCGCGGTGAGCGCGATCGAGAAGATCCGCGAGATCATCCGCGAGGTGAACGATATCGCGACGACGATCGCGTCCGCGGTCGAGGAGCAGGGCGTGTCGACGCAGGAGATCGCCCGCAACGTGCAGCAGGCGGCGCGCGGCACCCGCGCGGTGAACGAGAACATCGAGGCCGTCAGCAAGGCCGCCCGCGAGACCGGAAGCGCCTCCGAGCAGGTGCTCGGCGCGTCGCAGGAAATGGCCCGTCAGGCCGACGGCCTGCGCGGCGAGATCGAGCGCTTCCTCAAGGAAATCCGCGCCGACTGACCCTTTGGCGGTAGGCTATCGGCCCCGCCCCTCAAGCTGATCCAAAAGGTATAGGCGCCGTCACGCGACGGCGCCTGCCGATGGCGTTGCAACCAGGATATCCCAACCGGCCCGGCACATTGGAATCTTTGTAGATTGCAAGTAATTGGTGCACGAATAATTATCACGATTTATCATTAGTGCGCAAACAACATTGCGACGTCAAGAAAACACGCCGCTCGTATTATTTTTCGTCCTGCCTGTTAACCGTGGCTTAACGGTGCTCCGATAGGTTTAGTCAACTCAGGGTTACCGGATTTCGTGCGCGACCCCCGTCTTTCGGCGGTCGTTGCGCGAATCGTTGACGCAACAGTTCTTCGAGGAATGCTGTTATGACGAAGCGAATTTGCCTACGCGTCGCCTTCGGGCTTGCCATCAGTGCTCTGGTCGTCGCCGCACCGGCCGGTGCAGCGCAGGATCATGTCGGATTGATCGAGAGCCAGATCCTGCCGAACATCAAGGCGCTGGCCAGCGACCCGCGTGTCATCGGGGCGGTCAAGGAGCAGAACGCGCAGAATGCGACGATCGGCGACGCGGAGATCGACCGGCTCGACAAGCAGTGGCGGGCCGAGACCAAGTCGAACAGCCGCCCGATGATCGATGCCATCCTTGCGCGGGATCTGTCGCGCTATCTCGGCGGCTTCAAGAACGACGCGCGCGGCCTGTATACCGAGATCTTCGTCATGGACAACAAGGGACTCAACGTCGGCCAGAGCGACATGACGTCGGACTACTGGCAGGGCGACGAGGCGAAATGGCAGAAGACGTACCTCGCCGGCGCCGGGTCGGTCCTGATCGACGACATCGAATTCGACGAGTCGACCCAGACGTTCCAGTCGCAGCTCAGCGTGCCGGTCACCGATCCGGCGACGGGTGAGGTTCTCGGAGCGGTCACGGTCGGCATCAATGTCGATATGCTCCGCTAGGGCCGGATCCTGAATCGAATGCGGTCCACTGCATGCCGTCCGGCGGCCGAAAACGGCCGCCGGACGGCGCGGGACCGCACGATGGGTGGGAGGGAACAACAATGAAGGACGTGTCGATCTCCGTCGGGTTGTCGGGGGCCCGGCGCTCGCGAATCGGCCTCAAGGTCGCCAGCAGGCTCGCGGCGATGATCCTCATCGGCATGGGCGCGCTGGTGTTCTTCTCGGCGACACAGCACAAGGCGAACATGCTGAAGATGTCGACCGGGTTCCGCGAGGTCATAACGCACCAGCTCGCGGTCCGCGTCTCCGGCGGCCTGCGCTGGGGCCGCGTCGAGGCGGTCAAGGACGCCTACGAGGAGTTCGTCGCCAGCAACGCCTATGAGGTCTCGCGCCTCATGGTGTTCGACGCGTCGGGCAACGTCGTGTCGGCGTACGAGGCGAAGGACGGGCTTGCCGTCGATGCCAAGCAGATCGGCGTCATGGAAGGCCGGGCCCGCAACAGCGACAGGACGCTGGTACATCAGGACGGCGACTACATGATCGCCGCCTCGCCGGTGATGAGCGGTGACACGCTTGTCGGCACGCTCGTCGTCGTCTACGGGTTGCAGGCGCTGAACGAGGCGGTCGACGGCAGCATCGCGACCCAGACATTCGTCGGCGTCGCCGCACTGGCGATCTCGATCGCGGTGCTGCTGCTGCTCGTGCAGAGCTTGGTCGGCCAACCGCTGACGCGCATGACGCGCGTCATGACGGCACTTGCCGACGGTGACCTCGAAGTGCGCATTCCCGGGATGGATCGCACCGACGAGATCGGCGCGATGGCGCAGGCGGTGCAGATTTTCCGCGAGAACGCCGTCGAGAAGCAGAAGCTCGAGGCCGAGAAGGCGGACTCGCAGGAGCGCAGCGAGGAGGAGAAGCGCAAGACGTTGCGGGAGTTGGCCGACCGCTTCGAGAAGTCGGTCAAGGAGGTCGTCGACGGCGTCTCGTCGTCGGCGACCGAGATGCAGGCCACGGCCCAGCAGATGTCGGCCAACGCCGAGGAGACCAGCCAGCAATCGGCGACCGTCGCCACGGCCTCCGACGAGGCGACGACGAATGTGCAGACGGTGTCGGCGACGGTCGAGCAGATGTCGGCGTCGATCTCGGAAATCGGCCGCCAGGTGAGCCAGTCGACGAAGATCGCCGCCTCCGCGGTCGACGAGGCCGAGGCCACCAACCAGACGGTGCAGGGCCTGGCCGACGCGGCGAGCCGCATCGGTGAGGTGATCAACCTCATCAACGACATCGCCGGCCAGACCAACCTGCTGGCGCTGAACGCGACGATCGAGGCGGCGCGCGCCGGAGAGGCCGGCAAGGGCTTCGCCGTCGTCGCCCAGGAGGTCAAGAACCTCGCCAACCAGACCGCCAAGGCGACCGACGAGATCGCGAAGCAGATCTCCGCCGTGCAGGGCGAGACGGCGGGCGCGGTCGAGGCCATTCAGCGTATCCGCGGCATCATCGGCGAGATCAACGACATCTCGACGACGATCGCGTCCGCGGTCGAGGAGCAGGGCGTGTCGACGCAGGAGATCGCCCGCAACGTCCAGCAGGCGGCGAAAGGCACGCAGTCGGTCAACCAGAACATCGAAGCCGTCAGCCGGGCGGCCGGTGAGACGGGCATGGCGGCGAGCCAGGTGCTTTCCGCATCCGAAGAGATGGCGCGGCAGGCGGAAAGCCTGCGCGGCGAGGTCGACCGCTTCCTCAACGAGATCCGCGGCTGACGCGCGCCCCCGCGGACGCGCGTCCCGGCATCGATTGGGCCGCCGAGCAGGGCGGCCCTTCTTTCCTGGGCACCAGGCGGGGCACGCCGTGCAGCCGCCGGCGGCTGCTTGTCACTACCCATGTTACGGTTTTTTTTCGTGCGAAAGCCGCGATCTTGTCTACACTGCCTCCACTTGGTGCTCCGCCCGGCGTTGCAAAGACCGGGCGAGACTGATTTCAACGCGACCTACGGGAGGTAGAAATGCGTTTCCTGACCGTTGCCGCCGCCACCGCCGTGGCGCTGGCCTTTTCTGCGAACACCGCACTCGCGGCCTGCGAGGCGGGGGAGATCAAGATAAAATTCAGCCACGTCACCAATGCCGACAAGCACCCGAAGGGCATCGCCGCTTCGCTTCTGGCGCAGCGCGTGAACGATGAGATGAACGGCAAGGCCTGCATGGAGGTCTTCCCAAACTCGCAGCTCTACAACGACGACCAGGTGCTCGAGGCGATGCTCGCCGGCGACGTGCAGCTGGCGGCTCCGTCGCTGTCCAAGTTCGAGAAGTTCACCAAGAAGTTCCGGCTGTTCGACCTGCCCTTCGTGTTCGACGACGTGAACGCGGTCGACCGGTTCCAGAGTTCCGCGGACGGCCAGAAGCTGAAGGATTCGATGCGCCGCCGCGGCCTCCAGGGCCTCGCCTTCTGGCACAACGGCATGAAGCAGATGTCGGCCAGCAAGCCGCTGCTCGAGCCGGCGGACGCCGCCGGGCTCAAGTTCCGCGTCCAGCCTTCCGACGTGCTGGTGGCGCAGATGGAGGCGCTCAAGGCCAATCCGCAGAAGATGGCGTTCTCCGAGGTCTATGGTGCGCTGCAGACCGGCGTCGTCGACGGCCAGGAAAACACCTGGTCCAACATCTACGGCCAGAAGTTCTTCGAGGTGCAGGACGGCATCACCGAGACCAACCACGGCATCATCGACTATCTGGTCGTCACCTCCACCGATTGGTGGGAGAAACTGCCGGCCGACGTCCGCACCCAGTTCAAGACCATCCTCGACGAGGTCACCGAGGCCCGCAACGCCGAATCGAACCGCGTCAACGAGGAAGCCAAGGAAGCGATCATCGCTGCCGGCGGCGTCATCCGCACGCTCACGCCGCAGCAGCGGACCAAGTGGGTGGCGGCGATGAAGCCCGTATGGGGTAAGTTCGAGGGCGACATCGGCGACGATCTGATCAGGGCCGCACAGGCCTCCAACGCGACAAACTGACAATCGATAACGGGACACGCGCGGTCCGGGCAACCGGGCCGCGCCAGTTCCTGCGCAACCGCTGGGCTGGGGGGCCGAGCCATGCACTACGAGCCGAAAACGAAGCTCGGGCGCGTGATCAACGATATCGAGGAGACGCTGATCGCGGTCATCCTCGGGCTCATGACGGTGATCACCTTCGCCAACGTCATCGCGCGCTACATCTTCAATGCGAACATCCTGTGGGCGCTGGAATCGACCGTGTTCCTGTTCGCCTGGCTCGTCCTGATCGGCGCCTCCTACTGCGTCAAGGTGCGCGCCCATCTCGGCGTCGACATCGTGCTCAACGCTGTGTCGCCGGGCCTGCGGCGCGGCCTCGTCATGCTGTCGGTGGGCGCCTCGCTCGTCTTCAGCGTGCTGCTGCTGATCGGTTCGTGGAACTACTGGGCGCCCTTCGCCGCGCTGCCGATGCTCGACGGCACGCTCAAGGACCAGGCCTGGTACGAGGTCAACGACATCCCCATGCTCGACTTCCTGCGCTTCATCGAGGGTCCGATGAACCAGGGCGAGGCCTACGAGAAAATGCCGCGGTTCATTCCCTACGCCGCGCTGCCGCTGGGGCTTCTCCTGCTGACCTTCCGTTTCGTGCAGGTCGGCTGGAAGGTGCTGACTGCCGAGTACGACACCATCATCGCCAGCCACGAGGCCGAGGACCTGATGGAGGAAGTGGCGGCCGACGTGAAGAAGGGGGGCTGACCGATGGATGTCGTCTTCCTGTTCGCGATGGTGATCGGCTTCATGCTGATCGGCGTGCCGATCGCCGTCTCGCTCGGCCTCAGCTCGATCATCTTCCTGATGGTGTTCTCCGACAGCTCGCTCGGTTCGATCGCGCAGACTCTTTTCAACGCCTTCGCCGGGCATTATACGCTGCTGGCAATCCCGTTCTTCATCCTGGCCTCGACCTTCATGTCGACCGGCGGCGTCGCGCGGCGCATCATCCGCTTCGCCATCGCCTGCGTCGGCCACTTCCAGGGCGGGCTGGCGATCGCCGGGGTGTTCGCCTGCATGCTGTTCGCGGCGCTGTCGGGCTCGTCGCCGGCGACCGTGGTGGCCATCGGCACCATCGTCATCGCCGGCATGCGGCAGGTCGGCTATACGCGCGACTTCGCCGCCGGCGTCATCTGCAACGCCGGCACGCTCGGCATCCTGATCCCGCCGTCGATCGTCATGGTCGTCTACGCGTCGGCGGTCGACGTCTCGGTCGGCCGCATGTTCCTCGCCGGCGTCATTCCCGGCATCGTCGCCGGGCTGATGCTGATGATCGGCATCTACGTCGCGGCGAAGATCCGCCACCTGCCGGCACAGGACTGGGCGGGCTGGCGCGAGATCCTGTCCTCCGCGCGCGACGCCGCCTGGGGCCTGTTCCTAATCATCATCATCCTCGGCGGCATCTACGGTGGCATCTTCACGCCGACCGAGGCGGCCGCCGTCGCCGCCGTCTACGCCTTCTTCATCGCCAATTTCGTCTACAAGGACATGGGGCCGCTGAAGGGCGACGGCGACGAACGGCACAGCCTGCTGTCGCGCCCGCAGGCGCTGCTCACGGTCTTCGCCCACCCCGACACCAAGCATTCCCTGTTCGAGGCCGGCAAGACCACGATCATGCTGCTGTTCATCATCGCCAACGCGCTGATCCTCAAGCACGTGCTGACCGATGAGCAGATCCCGCAAGCGATCGCCGGGGCGATGCTGGAGGCCGGTTTCGGGCCGATCGTGTTCCTCATCATCGTGAACCTCATACTGCTGATCGGCGGCCAGTTCATGGAACCGTCGGGCCTGATCGTCATCGTCGCACCGCTGGTGTTTCCGATCGCGATCAGCCTCGGCATCGATCCGATCCATCTCGGCATCATCATGGTCGTCAACATGGAGATCGGCATGATCACCCCGCCGGTCGGCCTCAACCTGTTCGTTACCTCGGGTGTCGCCGGCATGCCGATGATCCGCGTCGTGCGAGCGGCGCTGCCGTGGCTCGGCATCCTGTTCCTGTTCCTGATCATGGTGACGTACATACCGTGGCTGTCGACGCTGCTGCCGACGGCGCTCATGGGACCGGAGGTCATCATCAAGTAGCGAGGTAGTGGCCGCAGGGCATTCCGACCGCCCCCGCCGCCGCAGCCGTCCGCTCCGGTCCGCGCTCGATGGCCGCTTCAGCGGCCGAGCCGGGCGCGGATCGCGGCGGCGATGTCCGCTGCCGCGTCGCTCGGTGAGAACGCCTTCGCGTAGCGACCTTCCGCATCCATCAGATACAGGAAGGCGGTATGGTCGATCGCGTAGTCCGGGTCCGCTGCACCGCCGTCATCGCCGTCGAACGTCACCTTCGAGAAATAGACCCGGAACGATCGCGCCGCCGCCGCGACCGCCTCCGGCGATCCGGTCAGCCCGATGACGCGCGGGTGGAAGGCCGCGACGTAGTCGGCCAGCACGGCGGGCGTATCGCGCGTCGGATCGATGGTGATGAACAGCGGCTGCACGCGGCCCGCGTCGTCGCCGAGCTCGTCGAGCACCTGCGCGACCGTGGCCATCGTCGTCGGGCAGACGTCGGGGCAATGCGTGTAGCCGAAGAAGACGAGGCGCCACATGCCTTCGAAATCACTGCTCGACACCCGCCGGCCGCTATGGTCGACGAGGTCGAACTCGCCGGTTACGAGGTCGCGTGCGATCTCCTCGGCCGTCTGCCGCGGGCGTGTCTCGGTCTCCTCGAGCGACCGCATCAGCAGGTGCCCGCCGGTAAATCCGGCGAACGTCGCGGCGGCGAGCCAGAGCGCGATCCTCAACAGGCGCAAAGCGTTTCCCCTTGTTGCCGGGCCGGCCACCATGGCCGGCTGCGGTTGCAGGCCCCGTCGATCTTGATATCCGTGATTGCGCGCGCGGCCAAGCCCCCCGCGTCGCCATGCCGCAGGCGTCGACCGGGGACCAGTACATCATCCACTCACGTGGAATCGGCCGGTGCGAACCAATCGGATAACGCGCTAACGGCGATTGCGCCATTCCCAGGGCGGGTCGAACCCACCCTTCCAGACGCCGCGTCGCGCGGCGCGCGCCCGCGCCTCGATGTCGGCGTATTCGCCGCCGCTCTGCGGGTCGGCGAGCGCCCAGCCGGTATGCACCATGTTGGCCGACAGGTCGAAGCCGCCGGCGACGCACAGCGCCGTCGCCTCGCCGTCGGCGGTCGTTCCCGCCGGCATGCAGGCGACGGCGGCGCCGGCGACCAGATCCATCAGCGCGAGCCGCGCAATCTCGCCGCAGTCGATCGTCCGCTCCGGCCAGTCGCAGGTCTGCCCCGGCTCGGGGGCATCGATGCCGCGCAGGTGAAAGATTCGGCCGGCGATCTCCAGCGTATCGCCGTCGACGGCGCGGGCAGCGCCACGCGTCTCCTGCGCTTCGGCGTCGGACCCCGCTGTGACGGACCAGACGAGGCCGGCCAGTGCGAATAGGGCCAGCCGTCGAATCATCTTGTTCATGGTGGCGGGAACAGTAACATCGGGTGCGATGAACGCAAGACGACTGCCCGTCGGAGAGGAACGCATGACCGAAAGCCCCGGCCAGGTGCGCGTCGAATGCTACGCCGGCCACCGCGGAGAGCAGGAGCCGCGGCGCTTCTTCCTCGACGACCGGGCGATCGAGGTGGCGGAGATCGTCGACCGCTGGCTCGCGCCCGACCGCCGCTATTTCAAGGTCACCGATGCCGCCGGGAGGATCTGGATCCTGCGCCACGACACCGCATCGGCGACCTGGGACCTCACGATGTATGCGCGCAAGGGGCCCGTCGCCTGGCAGTGAGGCGGCGCGGCGGCCCTACCACTGCAGCGGGTCGCAGTACTGCACCTTGCCGCGCGCCGCGACGGCGCAGACGTAATTCTTGCCCGAAAACTCGATCAACAGGATGAACCCCTCGTAGGGCGCCGCGGATGTCGCCCTGATCTGTCCCTGGGCGACGATCCGTGCGGCGTCCGGGCCGACGATCGTCTGCGCGAGCACCGGGGCGGCGAGCATCGAAGCGGCGAGAAGGGCGAGAGTGGCGGCGCGGAAACGCTTGCGCATGTGCTGGTCTCCGTTTGCTGGCTGCGGTGGGGGCTGACGGTTCGGGACCGGATGATCCCACGGCGGACCGACCGGCTGTCAAGCCCTCAGTCCGCGGGGTCGGACGAAGCGCCACCCCGCCGGGACCGCTCGAAGACGCGCTCGCCCCTTCCGCCCGCACACGACCTGTGGTTGGATATTGCCCGCCCGCGCGCACGGGACAATGCGCGAACCGGCCCGTGCGGGCCGGACCAACCCATGACAAGGAGGCTTACATGCCTTACATGCGAAGCACGTTCCACGCGTTGGCCGCGTCGGCTCTGGCGCTGGCCGTCGCTCTTTCCGCTCCCGGGGCCGGTGCGCAACAGGCCACGAAACGGGAGATCACGAAGATCGCCGGCGACCTTTACCGGTTCCAGAACAATTTCCACTTCTCGGTGTTTCTCGTCACGCCGGAGGGCGTAATCGTCACCGACCCCATCAACGCCGAGGCCGCGGCGTGGCTGAAGGCCGAGATCGCCAGCCGCTTCGACCGGCCGATCCGCTACCTCGTGCTGAGCCACGATCACGCCGACCACAGTGCCGGCGGCGAGGTGTTCGACGACACGGCCATCGTCGTCGCGCACGAGAACGCGCGGCGCACCATCGTCGGCGAGGGGCGACCGACCGCCGTGCCCGAACTCACCTTCAGCGACCGCATGACGATCGAGCTCGGCGGCAAGTCGGTAGAGCTGATCTGGCCCGGCCGCTCGCACTCGGACAACCTTATCGTCATGCGCTTCCCCGCCGAGCGGGTGCTGTTCGCCGTCGATCTGGTGTCGGTCAAGCGGCTGCCCTACCAGACGCTCTCAGATGCCTACATTCCCGACTGGATCGAGGCGCTGCGCGTGATGGAGGGGCTCGATTTCGACATCCTCGCTCCCGGTCACGGGCCGCTCGGGACCAAGGCCGACGTCACCGAGCACCGCGAATATTTCGAGGCGCTGCACGCTGCCGTACTGGCGGCCGCGCGCGCCGGCCAGACGCTCGACCAGATGAAGGCGTCGATCCGGCTCGACAAGTACAAGGGCTGGGGGCAGTACGATGCCTGGCTGTCGATGAACATCGAGGGCATGTACAACCAGGTCACGCTGCACCGGCGGGGAAATTAAGGCTCCGTAGCGGCGCGGCGCGGGGTGCACGGCGCCGGACATCGAATTCGCTGCCGCGCGCGACGTGCGTGACCGGCGACGTTGTCCGGCGCGACGTCAGCCGGTGTCCAGCACGAGGACCAAATCGTGCGGCTCGACGCGGCTGCCGGGGCCGGTGACGATTTCGCTCACCCTGCCGCCGGTGTCCGCGTAGACCGCGGTTTCCATCTTCATCGCCTCGATCACGAACAGCCGGTCCCCGGCGACGACGTCGTCGCCCGCCTTGACCGAGACCGAGACGATCATGCCCGGCATCGGGGCTCCGATCTGCCCCGTATCGCCCTGGTCGGCCTTGCGGTTCTTGCGACCCGCCGCCGCCAGGGCGCGGTCGGGCACCTTGACGGTGCGCGGCTGGCCGTTGAGCTCGAAGAAGACCGTGCGGTTGCCGTCGTCGTCGAGGTCGCCGGTCGCCTGCCAGCGGATGATCAGGGTCTTGCCCGGCTCGATGTCGACGGCGATCTCGCTCTGGGCGGTAAGGCCGTAGAAGAAGACGTCGGTCGGCAGCACCGATACGTCGGCATAGCGGCGTCGATGCTTGGCATAGTCGGCAAACACCGCCGGGTACATCAGCCAGGACGCGAGCTCCAGGTCGCTGATTCCGCGCCGGATCTTCTTCTCCGCCTCGGCGCGCTCGGCCTCCAGGTCCGCCGCCGGCAGCACCGATCCCGGCCGCACCGTCAGCGGCTGCTGCCCTTTCAGGACCTTCTTCTGCAGCGCCTCGGGGAAGCCGCCGACCGGCTGGCCGATATTGCCGCGGAACAGCTCGACGACCGACTCCGGGAAGGCGATGTCCTTGTCCGGATCCAGCACGTCCGCCGGAGTGAGCGCGCCGGCGACCATGGCCAGCGCCATGTCGCCGACGACCTTCGAGGTCGGCGTCACCTTCACGATGTCGCCGAACATGCGGTTGACGTCGGCATAGGCCCGCGTCACGTCCGGCCAGTGCTTCTCCAGCCCCATGCCGCGCGCCTGCTCGCGAAGGTTGGTGTACTGCCCGCCCGGCATGCCGTGCTCGAACACGTCTGACGAGCCGGCGCGGATGTCGCTCTCGAAGGCGGCGTAGTGTCGCCGCACCTCCTCCCAGTAATGCGAAGCGACGTGCACGGCCCCGCTGTCGAGCCCCGGATCGCGCTCGCCACCGGCCAGCGCGGCCACGACCGCCCCGAGGCTGGGCTGGGAGGTGAACCCGCTCATGGAATCGACGGCGAGGTCGACCGCATCGGCGCCCGCCGCGGTCGCCGCCAGCACGCTGGCGACGGCGACGCCGCCCGTGTCATGGGTGTGGAAGTGGATCGGTATGCCGATCTCCTGCTTCAGCGCCGCGACCAGCGTTCGCGCGGCCTCCGGCCGGCACAGCCCGGCCATGTCCTTGATCGCCAGGATATGCGCGCCGGCCGCCTCCAGCGCCTTGGCCAGCCCGACATAGTATTTGAGATCGTACTTGCCCGGGTCGCGGGCCGTCAGGTCGCCCGTGTAGCAGATCGCCGCTTCGCACAGCTTTCCGGTCTCGCAGACGGCGTCGAGCGCGACGCGCATGTTCTCCACCCAGTTCAGCGAGTCGAAGACGCGGAACAGGTCGATGCCGCCGCTCGCCGCCTGCTGCACGAAGAAGCGCACCACGTTGTCGGGATAGTTCTTGTAGCCGACGCCGTTGGCGCCGCGCAGCAGCATCTGCTGCAACAGGTTCGGCGTCCTCTCGCAGAGTTGGGCGAGGCGCTCCCACGGATCCTCCTTGAGGAATCGCAGGGCGACGTCGAAGGTGGCGCCGCCCCAGCTCTCCATCGACAACAATTGCGGGAAGGCGTGCGCATACCATGGCGCCACCGCGAGGATGTCGTAAGAGCGCATGCGCGTCGCCAGCAGCGACTGGTGCGCATCGCGCATCGTGGTGTCGGTGATCAGCACCTCCTTGCGCTCCAGCATCCAGCGGGCGAACCCCTCCGGACCCAGCCGCTGCAACAGCTGCCTCGTGCCCTCCGGGGGATCGCCGGGCGGCGGCTGCGGCGGCTCGGGCGCGGGCAGCTCGCCCGGCTGGACCCGCCCCGCGACCTCGGGGTTGCCGTTGACCAGGACGTCGCCGATGAAGGTCAGCAGGCGGGTCGCCCGGTCGCGCCGGCGCGGGAAGTGGAACAGCTCCGGCGTCTCGTCGATGAACCGCGTCGTATAATCCGCGGTGCGAAAGCGCGGATGGCTGATCAGCGCCTCGAGAAACGGCAGGTTGGTGGAGACGCCGCGAATGCGGAATTCGCGCAGTGCCCGGTCCATGCGCCGGATCGCTTCCTCGCCGGATGGAGCCCAGGCCGTCACCTTCTCCAGTAGCGAATCGTAGAAGGGTGTGATCAGGGCGCCGGAGAAGGCCGTACCGCCGTCCAGCCGGATGCCGAAGCCGGTCGCGCCGCGATAGGCCGTGATTCGGCCGTAATCCGGGATGAACCGGTTCTGCGGATCCTCGGTCGTGATGCGGCACTGCAGGGCATGGCCGGTGAAGCGGATCTTGTGCTGCGGCGGCACGCCCGATTCGTCCGTGCCGATGCGCGCCCCCTGGGCGATGCGGATCTGCGCCTTGACGATGTCGATGCCGGTGATCTCTTCGGTGACCGTATGCTCGACCTGGACGCGCGGGTTGACCTCGATGAAATAGAACCGTCCGCTGTCGGCATCCATCAGGAACTCGACCGTGCCCGCGTTTCGATACCCGCCGGCGTGTGCCAGGCGGACCGCCGCATCGCAGATTTCCGCGCGGCTCGCCTCGTTCAGGTAGGGCGCGGGGGCGCGCTCGACGATCTTCTGGTTGCGCCGCTGCATCGAACAGTCGCGCTCGAAGAGATGCACGACATTGCCGTGGTGGTCGGCGATCACCTGGACTTCCACGTGGCGGGCCCGTTGCACCAGCTTCTCCAGGAATACCTCGTCGCGCCCGAAGGCGGCCCTGGCCTCGCGCCGACCCGCCGCGACCTGCTCGGCCAGCTGCGCCTCGTCCTCGATCACGCGCATGCCCCTGCCGCCGCCGCCCCAGCTCGCCTTCAGCATCAGCGGGTAGCCGATTTCCTTCGCCTGCCTGGCGACCGCGTCCGCGTCATCCGGCAGGCCGCCCGTCGCCGGCACGACGGGTATGCCGGTATCCTCCGCAAGGGCGCGTGCCGCCACCTTGCTGCCCAGCCGTTCCATGACCTCCGGCGGCGGGCCCACGAAGGCAATGCCCGCGGCCCCGCAGGCGCGCGCGAAATCCGGGTTTTCGGAGAGGAACCCGTAGCCGGGGTGGACCGCGTCGACGTGGGCGTCGTGGGCGATGCGCAGGATATCCTCGATGTCGAGATAGGCCTGGACCGGCTCCTTGCCGCGGCCGACCGGATAGCTCTCGTCCGCCTTGAAGCGGTGCAGGGCGAAGCGGTCCTCGTGGGAATAGATGGCGACGGTCCGCAGGCCGAGCTCGGTGGCCGCACGGAGCACGCGGATCGCGATCTCGCTTCGGTTGGCGACCAGCAGTTTGCGGAAGGCTCTGGATCCGGCGTTGCGCGCCGTTCGTTTGGGCACGATGGCTCTCCCCGTCTCGCGGCTCGTCTCAGTTATAGCGCGTGCGCCGCGCAT